>CAZXXM010000062.1:6220-11788 GCA_964644715.1 uncultured Salinisphaerales bacterium | reverse complement strand
GGCGCGGGACCGCTCGAATACGAGGAAGGCCTGCACGCCTATTTCGCGGTCGCCGACGTTCATGCGGCGCGCGTGGAGGGCCTGGGCGGCAGCACGTACCTGGACAAGCGGGACGGTTCGGCGCGCAAGACCCTGCATCCCGGACCGTTCGCGTTCACGCGCGATGTCGATCACACGCATCTCAACACCGACGCCCCGTTGAGCTTGCGCGATCCGGCCGGACACCGCGTCGTCGACATCGTGAAGACCGGGTCGCTGAGCACCGTGATCTGGAATCCGTGGTCGGTGCTGACACCCGGTTTCGCCGATCTGCCGGATGACGGGTGGCGGCACTTCGTCTGCATCGAAACCGTCAACGCGGACGAGAACCGCCTGCGGCTGGACGCCGGCGCCACGCACACGCTGGCGATGACGGTGCGCGTCGGGGCGGCGTGACGCGCGTCGTCCGCGTATCGCGGCGCGGCGACCTCGTCCTCAGGCCGGCAGCTTGCGCCAGCGCTTGAACGCGAAGTCCAGCGCCACCGCCGTCTGCACCACCATCAGGATCAGCCACGGCGGCTGCTCGAACAGCATCGGCGGCCAGAAGACGGCCGCGACGAATGGCAGGCCGATCGCGACGAAGAGCCCCGGCAGCAAGGCGTACAGCACCACCAGGTAGACCGCCGCCGCAGCGTCGGCACGCGACTGGTCGCGTGCGAAGTTCAGCCCCAGCACGAGCGCGCCGTCGCGCACGAGGAACAGCAGGAGGCCGGCCGCGGTGCACGCCGCCGCGATGCCCCGCATCGGCGGCTCGGTGACCAGGCAGACCGCTGCGAAAGCCGCCGCGACGACCACGCTCAGCGCGAAGGTCGCCAGCCACTTCGGCGTGAGCTCCCAGGCGCGCGAGCGCTGCCCGTCGCGCCACAGCGCGACGAGCCGGCGCATGCGCACCCAGTCCTTGCGTTCGCTGAACAGCAGTCCGTAGTTCGCCAACAGGCAGATCAGCAGGCAGATCGCGAGGTGGGCCGCGAGCGGGCCCAGGTCCTCGAAGATCCGCGCCTCCTGGCCGCCGTGGAACCAGCCGCCGCCGAATGCGAACAGGAACACCAGGAACGCGATCCAGGCATTCGGCGGATCGCGGAACGACAGCTCCTCGCGCATCACGCGATACAGCCCGAGCGTGGCCCAGAACATCGCGAGCACCGCGCAGCCGAGCATGAACTCGGCGCTCGGGATGTGCCAGGCGTACCAGTGAACGCTGCCCGACGCTCCTTCGCCGGGGAGCATGAAGAAGACCTGCGGCCCGAAGATGATCAGCAACAGGATTGACGTCCCTCGCGAGCGGGGCGTGGCCGTGCTGCGCGGCTGCTTGCGCCAGATCAGCAGCGCCGACAGCAGGGCCAGCGAATGCAGCGAGATCGCGACGGCCGCCGCCGTCAGCAGCATCCTCAGCGACGCCCAGTTCCAGGATGCCGTCAGCGCGAACACGCCCAGGCTCAGGGCGCCGCCGTACCACGCGAACACCGGGCCGCCGGCGAGCTTGCCCAGCGTCATCTGCCATGCGCCCATGCCGGACAGGCGCTGGCTGTCCCAGGTGCCCTGCGTCAGCTCGTTGTTCAGCGAGTCGCTGGCGAGCTTGGCTCCCCACAGCGCCGTCATGCCGATGAACAAGGCCATCGAGACGGTGGGCAGCCCCATCGACGCGACGTCCATCTGCGAGACGATCAGCAGGATCAGGCCGAGGATGATCGGCGTCGCGAGCAGGCGCTGCGGCGTCAGCTCGAGCCAGACGTGGCGCAGGAATTCCGGATTGCGCAGAAGGTTCATGGGCGCCCTCCGCGATCGTGCTCGACGGCCTCGAGGTAGGCGTCCTGCAGCGAGGCCTGCTCCACACTCAGCTCGCAGACGGCCAGGCCCGCCGCGAGCAGCGACTGCAGCAGCGCGGACAGCTCTTCGTCACCGCCGGCGAACTCGAACGATGCCCCCTGCGCGGTGGCTTCCATCGGTGTTCGGGACGACGCGTGCGGCGCCAGGCGTTCGGCCAGCAGCGGCGAAGGACGGGCGAGACGCAGGCGGATCCGCCGGGCGGCGCCCTGTGCGGCGTGTTGATCGAGCAGTCGATGTTCGACGACGCGACCCTGCTGCAGCACCAGCATGCCGGTGCAGTACTCCTCCAGCTCGGCGAGGATGTGCGAGGACACGATCAGGGTCATGCCTTCCGATCGCAGGCGGCGCATCAGTTCCGACAAGCCGGCGCGCGATTCCGGATCGAGGCCGGAGGCCGGCTCGTCGAGCAGCAGCACGCGCGGACGATGGACGATGGCCTGCGCGATCGCGAGGCGCTGCCGCTGCCCGCGCGACAGCGAGCCCGCCTTGTCGTCGAGCTTGTCGACGATGCCGAGCTGCGTGGCCACCTCGACCACCCGTGCCTCGAGCGCGGTGCCGCCGAGGCCGCGCGAGCGGCCGGCGTGGAGCAGGCACTGGCGCGTGCTCAGCTCGGCATAGAGGCCGAAGTGATCCGGCAGGTAGCCGATGTGCCGATGCGCTTCGCGCGGATGGCGCAGCACGTCGATGCCGGCGATCTCGACCGAGCCGGAATAGGGTTCGTCCAGCGCAGCGAGGCAGCGCAGCAAGGTCGTCTTGCCGGCGCCATTGGGTCCGACCAGGGCCGTGATCGACGCGGGCGCCAGCGAAAACGCGACGCGGTCCAGCGCCCGCTTGCCCGGATATTCGTAGACCAGCTCGTCGGCCGCGATCATGAATCCCTCCTCGTGCCGGGAGTATGGAGGGCTCAGGTCGACGGGGTCGTCGCCACGGTGGCGATGGGCATGGCCCGCGGCAGGATCAGCCGCGCCGACAGCCCGCTTCCGCTCTGCGCGTCTTCCAGCAGCAGATCGCCGCCATGAAGACGCGCGATCTCCAGTGCGATCGGCAATCCCAGGCCACTGCCTTCGCCACGGCTGCCGCGGACGAAACGTCGCAGCATCTGCGCGCGCATCGAGGCGGGAATGCCGGGGCCATCGTCCTCCACCGCCACGCTCGGCGTCGGCGAGGCGGCGAGGCGCAGGTGGATCGCGCCCTCGCCCGGGTGGTACTTGATGGCGTTGTCGAACAGGTTGTTGATCGCTTCGCGCAGCAGGTCGGGGTCGCCGTCGATCCAGATCGGCTGGCGGTCCGACTCCGACGTGAAGCGGATGTCCAGGCCCCGGGCCATGGCGCGCGGCACCCATTCGGCGCCCACTTCCTCGACCAGTCGCAGCAGGTCGAAACGGCGGAAGGCACTCAACCCGGCGCCGTCGGGTTCGGCGCGGGCCAGCGACAGCAGCTGGTTCGACAGCCGTGCGGCCCGGTCCGCCGAGGCGCGGAGCGCGTCGAGCAGCGGACGCAGAGCGGTGGATTCGCCTTCGCGGCGGATCTCGTCGGCCTGCAGCTTGATCGCCGTCAACGGCGTCCGCAGCTGGTGTGCGGCCTCGGCGATGAAGCGGCGCTGCGAGGCCAGCGCGCCTTCGAGCCGCGACAGCAGTTCGTTGAGCGCGCGCGTCAGCGGCTGCACCTCGCGCGGCACGCCCTCGTCGGCCAGCGGAGCGAGCTGGCGGTGGCTGCGCGATTCGAGCCGATCCGCGATCAGGTGCAGCGGATGCAGGCCGTGCCGGATGCCGCGCCGGATCGCCAGCGCGGCCACCGCGATCAGCACGAGCTGCGGGATCAGCGTGCTCAGCAGGATCACCTGCGCCAGACCGCGGCGCTTGCGCGTGGTCTCCGCGACCGTGACGGTCACCTTCTCGCCGTAATCGGTCTCGGGCAGTTCGAGCACCGCGACGCGGACGTTCTGGCCATCCATGCGTGCGTTGAAGAGCTGTGCGCCCTGGTACTCGTCGATGTCCGTGTCTTCGTCCGGCTCCGGCAGACGGGCGCGTCCGACGATCAGGCCGCGACGCGCCCCGGAGATGTTGAAGTAGGTGTTGTCGGTGACGTCCCACTCGAACAGCCGCTGCGTCTGTGGCGGCATGTCCACGACCGGGCCATTCGTCGTGCGGTCGATTTCCAGCGCCAGCGAGCTCACCGAGTCGAACAGCCAGCCGTCGTAGACGGCATCCGCGAAATACTGCGCCAGGCCGTAGGACGTGGCGCCGCTGATCAGGAACAAGGCGGCGAGCGGGCCGATCAGCCCGGCGAGCAGTCGCCCACCGAGACTCGGGTTGCGCGGCTCAGTCGTCGCCATCGACCTGCAGCAGATACCCGAATCCGCGCAAGGTCCGAATCACGCAGCCCGAGCGTTCGATCTTGCGGCGCACGCGGTGCACGTAGAGTTCGGCCGCGTTCTCCGACAGGTCGGTGTCGCCGCCGCCGATCAACTCCAGCAGCTGGCGCTTGGAGACCACGCAACCATGCCGCAGCAGCAGGCATTCGAGCACCGCGAACTCGCGCGGTGACAGGTCGACGGCGTCTCCTCTTATATAGATGCGTCGCTCGCGCAGCGACATGCGCAGATCGCCGATCACCACGTCGTCGCCGCGACGGGCGATGGCGCGTCGGATCACGGCGCGGATGCGCGCCTCGAGCTCGTCGAGCTCGAAGGGCTTGGCGATGTAGTCGTCGGCGCCCAGATCCAGTCCGAGGACGCGGTCCGCGGTTTCGTCGCGGGCACTGAGGATCACCACCGGCGTGTGGCGCTCGGTGCTGCGGAGCCGGCGCAGCACCTGGATGCCGTCGATGTCGGGCAGCCCGAGGTCGAGCACGACGCAGTCGTAGTCGCTGCTACCGACCGCGCTCAAGGCCGAGCCGCCGTCGTGGCTGACGTCGACGACGTTGCCGCCGCGCTGCAGGGCACGCTTGAGGCTTTCGGCGATCGGGGCATCGTCCTCGACTACGAGCAGATGCATGGGATTCCTCGGCGGGCGGGGGGGCGGAAATCCTAGCACCGGCCTGAAAATCAGCCTGAAAGGCGATTGAAAGACAGCATCGCCGTCGGCGTCCGGAGCTTGCCGAAGGAGGGCCGGTGCGGGATCGCTCGACCGTGCCGTCGGCGCCCGCGGGCAAGCGGCTCCGCCCTGTCGGGAGCCGTGCCGGATCGGAACTGCTGAAAAGTGGTTGCTCCGCCCGGGCGGCGCTGGTACATTTCGCGCCCTTTTTGCGGGCGGCTGCGCCGTTCCGCGTCTCCAAAGAGAACGCGTCATGTCCAAAGTCTGCCAAGTCACCGGCAAGAAGCCCCTGGTCGGCAACACGGTGTCGCACGCCAACAACAAGGTGCGCCGTCGTTTCGAGCCGAACCTGCACACCCACCGCTTCTGGGTGGATGCCGAGAAGAAGTTCATCAAGCTGCGCGTGTCGCATCACGGCCTGCGCATCATCGACAAGAAGGGCGTCGAGGCGGTTCTCGCCGAGATTCGCGCCCGCGGCGAGAAGGTGTAAGCCATGGCAAAGGGCAAGAAGGACCGCGAAAAGATCAAGCTCGTGTCGACGGCCGATACCGGCTTCTACTACACGACGACCAAGAACAAGAAGAACACGCCGGACAAGTTCGAGTTCATGAAGTACGACCCGGTCGTGCGCAAGCACGTCGCTTTCAAGGAAGCGAAGATCAAGTAA
>CAZXXM010000062.1:4813-6120 GCA_964644715.1 uncultured Salinisphaerales bacterium | reverse complement strand
CAGAAGCGAGTAACCTCGCCGTCCCGCCGCTCAGAAGCGGGGCCAGAACTGTCAACAGGCTGCCTTATTTCGAAGGCACCCTGACCGAGTGAGAACAACGAGCAACGGAGCCGAACAAGGCCACCGGGGCCAAGCTGGAGAAACAAATCCAACGCCCGCGCAAGCGGGCGTTCTTGTTTCTGCTGGCGTTTTCTGCACCGAATCCAGCAGGCAGGGCGGATGAACGACATCTCTTCCAGGCAGCTCCACCACCGTCACCTCGAACAGGCCCGCGCTCAGGTCATCGAGCTGTTGTCGCGGCAGGCCGTCGAGCGGGAGCTGGTCAACCGCAGTAGCGAAGGGTCCGAGCGATCGGCCAAGCAGGACGTCGTCGCCCTGCTCGTGGCCCGGCAGCACCAGGCCGCGCTGGATCAGCGCCTGGCCGGCTTCCATCCGGCCGACATCGCGTTCGTGCTCGAAAGCCTGGAGCCCGAACCCCGTGACCTCGCGTGGTCGCTGGTCCGGCCCGAGCGCCGGGGAGCCGTCCTGCTGGAGACCGCCGATGCGGTGCGCCGTGCCCTGGTCTGCCACATGCCGCCGGACGAGGTCGCCGACGTGGTGCGCCCGCTGGACCCCGAGGACATCGCCGAACTGATCGCCAGCCTGCCCGAGGAATCACAGCGGGCGGTCCTCGAGCGGCTCGACCAGGCCGATCTGGCCGAGGTGCGCTCGGTGCTGTCCTTCCCCGAGGACTCGGTCGGCGCCGCGATGGACCTGGATTTCATCACGGTGCGCGAGGACGCGTCGCTCGAAGCCGTGCAGCGGCTGCTGCGCCGCCGCAAGGAGCTGCCCGCGCACACCAACGAGCTGATCGTCGTCGACCGGGCCAACCGGCTGCGTGGCTTCCTGCCGATCTCGCGCCTGCTGCTGGGCGAGCCCGAATCGACGGTCGCGGAGCAGATGTCGCGTGATCCCGTGTTTTTCTATACCGACGACCGCATGCAGGAGGCCGTGACCTCGTTCGAGAAATACGACCTGGTGTCGGCGCCCGTGGTGAACCTGCACGACCTGGTGGTCGGGCGGATCACGGTCGACGCCGTGGTCGACGCCATCGCCGAGCGCGCCCAGACCGAGGGCCTGCGCAAGGTCGGCCTGTCCGGCGAGGACGAGGACCTGTTCGCGCCGATCCGGCACGCCGCCCGGCGACGCTGGCCGTGGCTGGCGATCAACCTGCTGACGGCGTTCCTGGCGTCGCGCGTGATCGGCGCCTTCGAGCACACGATCGGGGCCCTGGTGGCGCTGGCGGCTTTGATGCCGATCGTGGCCAG
>CAZXXM010000062.1:0-4713 GCA_964644715.1 uncultured Salinisphaerales bacterium | reverse complement strand
GGTGTCTGCGCGCCGGCGGCGCTGCACCGGTTCGGACGCGATCCGGTGATGGGTTCGAGCATCGTGCTGACCGCCACGACGGACAGCATGGGCTTCCTGATTTTCCTGGGTCTGGCGGCCGCGTTCCTGGTCTGATCGATGCGTGTGACAGAGGTCTTTCCACAGACCTAACGTTTCATTGCGACACCCTCTTTCATGGCGTAAGGTGCGCCCCCTTCATGACCCCCCAAAGCGCAATTGCCGAGCTGATTTCCGCAGGTGAACTCTTTCACCGGCGTGGCTGGGTGCCGGCCACGGGCGGCAATTTTTCGGCGCGGCTGTCGCCGGAAAAAATGCTGGTCACGGCCTCGGGCTGGCACAAGGGCGAACTCAAGGAAGACGCCTTCCTGGTCGCCGGCATGGATGGGCGTCCGGACGATGCAAGCCGCAAGGCCTCGTACGAGACCCTGCTGCATTGCCAGGTCTATCGCTTCGATGCGCGCGTGGGCTCGGTGCTCCACACGCACTCGATCGCCAACACCGTGCTGTCACGACAAAAGGAGAGCATCCGTTTGTCGGGTTACGAACTATTGAAACTCCTACCGGGGATACAAACTCACGACGCAACGGTCGAAGTGCCCGTGTTCGAGAACGACCAGGACATCCCGCGGCTCGCGGCCAAGGTGGACGAGGCCATGAAGCGCCGCCCGGGCATGCCGGCCTACCTGATCTCGGGGCATGGCTTGTACGCGTGGGGCGACTCGGTTGCACAGGCGCGGCACCGCGTCGAGGCGCTGGAATTCATGTTCGAGTGCGAGCTGCACTCGAGGTAAGAGCGAGAAGGAGAGAGAACAACCATGAGCGAACTTCGCATCTACGACGAAAAGCGCCCGCAGCAGGCCGAGCGCGTACTCAACCGCTTCGAAGACATCCGCGATGCACTCGCGGGAATCGGCGTGGAATTCGAGCGCTGGGAAGCCAGCAAGCAGCTCGATGCCCAGGCCACGCAGGACGAGGTCATCGAGGCGTATCGCGAGTCGATCGATCGCCTGATGAAGAAGTACGGGTTCCAGTCCGTGGACGTCATCAGCCTGACGGCCAAGCATCCGCAGAAGGATGCGATGCGCGAGAAGTTCCTCAGCGAACACACGCACGACGATTTCGAGACGCGCTTCTTCGTCGAGGGCGAGGGCCTGTTCAACATCCGCAAGGACGGCAAGGTCTACGCCACGCTGTGCACGCGGGGCGATCTGCTGAACCTGCCGGCCAATACGACGCATTGGTTCGACCTGGGGCCGGAACCGAATCTCAAGGCCATCCGCCTGTTCACGACGCCGGAAGGCTGGGTCGCCACGTTCACCGGCGACAAGATCGCGGACCAGTTCCCGAAGCTCGAGGCGCCGCACTACCCGCTGTTGCACCAGGCAGCCTGAGCTTGGCCATCCGCGCCGTGGTGACGGACATCGAGGGCACCACGTCCTCGATCGACTTCGTCCACCAGACGCTGTTTCCTTACGCGAAGAAGCACCTGCGCGCCTACCTGCGCGAGCACGCCGGCGACACCGCCGTGCAACAGGTGCTGCAGGACGTCGAGGCCGTGGAGCACACGGACCTGTCGCTCGACGAAGCGGCCGACGTGCTCGAGCGATGGATCGCCGAGGACCGCAAGCTCACGCCGCTGAAGACCTTGCAGGGCATGATCTGGGCGCAAGGCTATGCCGCCGGCGAGCTCAAGGGACACGTGTACCGCGACACGCCGGACGCGCTGCGTCGCTGGCACGACCAGGGCAAGAAGCTCTACGTGTACTCGTCGGGCTCGGTCGACGCGCAGAAGCTGATCTTCGGCCACAGCGACCACGGTGACCTGACGCCGCTGTTCTCGGGCTATTTCGATACGCGCGTCGGCGCCAAGCGCGAGGCGGCGTCGTACCGCGAGATCCTGCGCCAGATCGGTCTGCCCGGTGCCGAGGTGCTGTTCCTGTCCGACATCGGCGAAGAGCTCGATGCCGCGCGCGAGGCGGGTCTGCAGACCTTGCAGCTGATTCGCGACGACAAGGCCAAACCTTTCCCCGCGCACGATCAGGCGAAGGATTTCTCCACAATCGAGTAGCCTGGACGAAGTCCGGGTTTGCGCCGTCTAGCTGGAGGCACCCCGGACTTCGTCCAGGCTACGAGTGCGGCTTCAGGCCACCGTCGACAGCAGGCCCTTCCAATCTCGCGCCGGATCGCCGATCACCGCGAACAGCGGATTGAGCAGCGATTCCTTCTGGTTGTAGCGAAGCCGCGCAAAGCCCGGCAGTTGCAGTACCTGCGCCCCGGCCAGTTCGGCCACGCACTGTCCGGCCGCGGTATCCCACTCGGACGTCGGCCCCGTGCGCGGATAGAGATCGGCACTTCCCTCGGCGACCTGGCAGAACTTCAGCGACGAGCCGCGGCTCACCGCTTCGTGCGGCGGCGCGGCGGCGAGGAAGTTCTCCAGGGCCGCGTCCTTGTGCGACCGGCTGACGACGAACGCCGGCACTGCAGGGGCGGGGCGCGTGCGCATCGCCTGCGCCGTGCGGCTGCCCGGGCGGATGCACGAAGCGCCGGCACCTTCGGCCGCGAAATAGCTCAATTCCAGCGCCGGCGCGTGCACGACGCCCAGCACCGGGTAGCCGTCGACGACCAGCGCGATGTTCACCGTGAAATCGCCGTTGCGCTTGATGAATTCCTTGGTGCCGTCGAGCGGATCCACCAGCCAGTAGTGCGTCCACGCGCGGCGCGTCTCGAACGGAATGTCGGCCGCTTCCTCCGACAGCACCGGATAGCGGATCGGCAGCTGCCCGAGCGACGCGACGATGTGCTCGTGCGCGGCGAGATCGGCCAGGGTCAGCGGAGATTCGTCGCCCTTTCGCGTGACGCCGAAGTCCGCCGATCCGTAGACCTGCATGATCCGGTTGCCGGCCTCGATGGCGATCTCGAGGACGGGTTGCAGCAGGTCGGCGGGTTTCATGGAAGCGCGGAGCGAAGAAGACGAGTCCGTATCATAGGCGGCATGAATTCCCATCGACTGACCCGATTGCGCGAGATGGCACTGCCTGTGGACCCTCGCCGCCGATGAGCCTCGATCCGCCCGACTGGTCGCGCGTCGACACAGTGCTGCTCGACATGGACGGCACCCTGCTGGACCTGGCGTTCGACAACTACGTGTGGCGCGTCGCGGTGCCGACGCGCTATGCCACGGCGCGCGGCGTCACGCTGGAAGAGGCGCGGCGCGAACTGGAGCCGCGCTTCATGGCCGTCGCGCACACGCTGCCCTGGTACGACCTCGACTACTGGAGCGAGGTCACCGGCGTCGACGTTGCGGCGCTGCACCTCGAGTATCGCGACCGCATCCGCATCCTCGACGGCAGCGTCGCGTTTCTCGACGCGGTGCGTGCCAGCGGCCGCCCGATCTGGCTGGCCACCAACGCGCACACCGACAGCTGGAAGCCCAAGCTCGCGCACACCGGCCTGGCGCACTACTTCGAGCACATCGTGTCGTCCGACGTGGTGGGCGCGCCGAAGGAAGACGCGCGCTTCTGGCTGAGCCTGCGGGAGCAGCATCCCTTCGATCCGGCGCGCGCGCTGTTCGCCGACGACAGCCTGCCGGTGCTGAATTCGGCGCGCGCGTTCGGCATCGGCCAGATCGTGGCGATGCATCACCCGGATACGACCGCACCGCGAAAAATCTTCGGCGATTACTTCAGCGTCGCGCGCTTGAACGAGTTGCTGCCGATCCCGTGGCCCGGGTGAAACCCGGGGTCATGCTCGCAATACATGGCGCAACCCCGGACTTCGTCCGGGCTACGACGGCTTCGCCGCCTCGGCCCGCGCTTTGACCTCCGCTGCTCGCATCACGCTAGCCGGCGTTCCGCCGATGCCCCAATCTTCCGGCGGAATCACCCAGCACCCGCCGCGAACCGCGGCGCGCTCGGCGCCGAGGATCTCGACGACCAGATCCGTAATGCCGGTGAGCAGTGCGTGGCGCTCGTTCTCGGGTCGGCCGAGCAAGGCGAGAAAAAAGAAGAACGGCGCCGACTTGCCGCCCTGGTTCATCATCACGCCGCCGACGGCAACTCGCGAGGCCTTGTGCTCGTGGATCACCACGCGCACGCGATCGAGCGGGCTCTTCAGGATTTCCGCGTACAGCTTGCTCGACTCCAGCAGCAGCTTCTCGCACTGCGCGTCGCTGTATCGGCCTTCGGTGAGGTGGTATTCGAGGATGGGCATGGCGTCTTCCGGGTTGCCCGGTCGTTGAATTTCGCGAAGCGAACGAACCAGGGTCGTGGCTCGTATTAAAGGAAAACCACCCCGGACTTCGTCCGGGCTACGGGATTACGGAATGGCTTTCCGCCGACCTGCGTCCATGAACAAGGTGCTTCCGGCCAGCGCATTCGCTTCCGGCGCGAGCAGGGTCTCCACCGCCCACGCGATCTGCTCGATCGACGTGAATTCGCCGATCGCCGATTCCTTCTTCATCTGACCCAGGACCTGATCGAGCGTGATGCCGTCGCGCGTCGCCCGTGCGGCCGCCAGGCGATGCAGGCGATCCGTATCCGCCGGTCCCGGCGCGATCAGGTGGGCGGTGATGCCGCGCGGTCCGTAGGCCCAGGACATCTGCTTCACGAGATTGGTCAGTGCTGCGTTGCCGACGCCGGCCGTCGCGGCGTAAGGACTCGGCTCCGAGCCATAGTGGCCGCCGATCGCGATCAG
>CAZXXM010000061.1:6395-11889 GCA_964644715.1 uncultured Salinisphaerales bacterium | reverse complement strand
GCGATCAGCGCGCCCGCCAATCCCTATCGCTGCCCGCCCGGTCCGTACGAGCGCGCCAGCCTGCTGGCCTGGCGCTTCGGCATGAGCCGGCGCAAGCGCTGCAAGATCCTGCTGCTCGACGCCAAGGACGACTTCACCAAGCGCGCGCTGTTCCAGGTGGGCTGGGACACGCTGTATCCGGGCATGGTGGAGTGGGTGCCGCATGCCAAGGGCGGCGAAGTGATCGAGGTGGATTCGCGGCGCAACGAGCTGCGCCTGCAGAACGGTTCGCGGCTGCGCGTGGACCTGGCCAGCGTGGTCCCTCCGCAACGGGCGGCCGACATCGCCGTGGCGGGCGACCTCGTCGACGAAACCGGCTGGTGCCCGGTGAATCCGGCGAGCTTCGAGTCCACCCGGCACGCCGGCATCCACGTCATCGGCGACGCCTGCATCGCGCACCCGATGCCGAAGTCGGCGTTCAGCGCCAACAGTCAGGCCAAGCTGGTGGCCTTGTCGATCGCCGCGCAACTGGCCGGCGGCCCGGAACCGGTGCCGCGGCTGGTCAACACCTGCTACAGCCTGATGGCGCCCGACTACGGCATTTCGGTAGGGGGTTTGTACGGCGTTGTGTCCGGACGCCTGAGCACATTGAATGACGGGATGAGTCCGCTGGGGGCCGCGCGCGAGTTGCGCGCACGGGAGGCGGTCTACGCACATGAATGGTATGAACAGATCACGCGCGATACGTTCGGCTGATCTCCTCGGCGAAGTCGAGGGATCGAGCTTCCTTTACTGGCTGGCCCTGAGTTCCGCCTGCGTCTTCGGCATCCATCTCTCGTGGACGCTGGGATTGCTGCAGCAGGTCCTGATCGCGGACACCACGCAGATTTCCGCGAGCATCGTGCTGATCTACCTCGGCTGCGTGGCCTACGGCGGCTGGCGTTCGCACATCCTGTCGTCGGCCCATCGTGGACTGGACCGCGTCCGCGAGCACTTCCAGCGCACGGGCTCGCTGCCGTCGACGTCGGATCGCCACGAGGAGTGGGCCAACGAGTACTGCACCGGCTTGCTCGAGACGGCCGCCGATCGCGCCGCGCTGCGCGAAGTGCTGGAAGAGCGTGCCCGCGGAGCACACGAGGCAGGCTGGTTCCTGTCCAGCCTGATCCTCAAGCTGGGCCTGCTCGGCACCATCGTGGGCTTCGTCTTCATGCTCGGCGCGATCGATGCGATCAAGACACTCAGCTCCGCCGACCTCCCGCAGATGCTCGGCCGCATGGGTTCGGGCATGGCGGTGTCGCTGTACACGACGCTCGTCGGCCTGCTCGCGAACATGGCGCTGGGCCTGCAGAACCTGATGCTCGATCGCTCGGCCGAACGGCTCGTCTCCGGCACGATGCAATTCGCCGAACGCCAGATGCTGCCCGCGCTCGCGTCGTCGCAGAACGCCGCGTGAGCGCCGTCGTCTCGCGTCCTTTCGCGCCGCCGCTCCGCTGATGAAACGCGGGGCCGGCCGTACGCATTACGACCAGGATCCGTTCACGGACCTGCTGTTCAACGCCCTGCTCGGCTTCACCTTGCTGTTCATGATCGCCATCACCGCCATCAATCCGCCGGCCAAGAAGCAGGGCGACATTCCCGCCAAGGCCGAGATGATCGTGACGACGACCTGGGCCGACGGCCTGGACGACGACGTGGATACCTGGGTGGAGGCACCCGACGGCGAGGTGGTGTGGTACCGCAATCCGGACGGCGGCCTGATGCACCTGGATCGCGACGATCGAGGATCCGAGAACGACACGCTGCTGGTCGACGGCGTTCCGATCCTCAATCCGCTGAACCAGGAAGTCGTCACCGTGCGCGGCGTGCTGCCCGGCGATTACGTGGTCAACATCCAGCGCTACAAGGCGAGCAAGACCAACACGGGCGTGCTGCCGGTGCAGGTCAACGTGGTCAAGGTCAACCCGGTGCTGAAGGTCATCTTCTACGGCACCGTGGAACTGCCCAGCGAAGGCACCGAGCGCACCGCGGTCCGTTTCACCGTCGGCCGGGACGGCTCCGTCTCCGGCATCAATACCCTTCAGAAAAACCTGGTTCAGCAATGACGATCGGATTGGAACTGGTACTGCTGTGCATGATCTACGTGGGCGTCGCGCTGATGGTGGTCTATCTCGTGATCGGCTCGCGGCTGCCGTGGATGCTGAGGGCCGCCCTGGTCGCCCTGGTCAGCGTCAGCTTCTTCGCGAGCTGGTTGCTGTGGCGAGACGTGGCCGGTTGGCCGGCGCGGGCGGAGTTACCCGAGCATTTTCTTTTCCACGCCGCCACCATCGTCGAGCCGGATCTCGAGAAATCGCAGCCCGGCGCCATCTACGTTTGGGCGACCGAGCTGACCGACGAGGGACCGGCCGGGATGCCGCGCAGCTATCGCGTGAACTACCTGAAGTCCACGCACACGCAGTTGCAGGCCGCCGAGGCCCGCATGCGCAACGGCCTGCCGCAGGTGGGCAAGCGCAAGCCCGGACCCGAGGGCAACCTCGCGCTCACCGGCCTGATGACGCGCAGCGAAGACGACCAACAGTTCGAGCTGGGGAACCTGCCCAGCCCGGCACTGCCGGAAAAGTGAGGGCCGCCGTGCGTCCGTTCCTGCTGCTGGCGATCGCGCTGATCCTCGGGGCCTGTGGTGGCGGCCCCTCGCCCGAGTACTTTCCGCTCCAACCCGGGCTGGAGTGGCAATACGCCGTCAGCGAGAAGAATCCCGTCACCGATTCGACGACGCGCCTGACGGTGCGCAGCCTCGATGCGGTGAAACAGGATGGCGAACGCTACGCACGTCGGCTCGCCAGCGACGGAAACGAATACTGGTTGTCCCTCACCGACACGGCCGTACAGCGCGCGGGCGTTCGCAGGGCGATCGATTTCGCACCACGAATGGACGGTCAGCCGCGCACCGTGATGCAGCTGCCGCCCACGGCCGGCCAGTGGTGGGAAGTGGAGAGCCGGCCGTACATCCTCGAGCGCGTCGAGCCGTTTCGCGAGCGCTTCTCGCAGGACGAATCCAAGCGCATCAGCCTGCACATGAAGGTCGCTGCGCTCGACGACGTCGTCGAGGTTCCGGCCGGGAGGTTCGAGCGCTGCCTCAGGCTCGAAGGCACCGGGTTGCTGAACGTGCTCGCGGACGCTCGCATCGGTGCGTCGGAAGTTCCGGTGACCCACACCGAGTGGTACGCGCCCGGCGTCGGCCTCGTGAAACTCGTGCGCACCGAGGTGCTCCAGACGGAGGCGATTGTCGGCGGAGAAGTCACGATGGAGCTGCTCGGTTTCGAGCGCTGAGGCGAGGGCGCGCGCCGCGATGCGCGGCCTGCGTTCCGCAAGCCGTTTCCCGGCCGTTGGGCAAAACGCCGCGACGGCGCCTTGAAGCCTTTTTGTAAGGCCAAGGATTTCCGTTAGATTTTCGTTGGCATGCTGGTTGCCATTTTCCTGTCAGACGGACCATCCGGTCGCAGGAAGAGGACGAAGGACCATGCCCGAACCTCGCGCATGCACGTTGTCGGTCGTGATGATCTGTCGCGACGAAGAAGACCGCATCGAACGTGCGTTGCAGTCCGTGCAGGGATGGGCGGACGAGATCATCGTGCTCGACAGCGGCAGTCGCGACGCCACCGTCGAGATCGCTCGCCGCTACACCGACAAGGTCTGGGTGACCGACTGGCCGGGCTACGGTCCGCAGCGCAACCGCGCGATCGCCAAGGCCAGCGGCGACTGGATCCTGAGCCTCGACGCCGACGAGCGCGTGACGCCGGAACTTCGCGACGAGATCGACGCAGCCCTGTCACGGCCCGACCTCCCGTACAACGTTCTGAAGATGCCGTGGCGCACGTTCTTCTGCGGCGCGCCGCTCAGGTTCGGACGTTTCAGCACACCGCAGACGCGGATGTTCCGCAGGATCGGCGCCTCGTACCGCAACCTGCAGGTCCATGAATCCCTGGTGATGCCGGACAAGCGCGTGGGCGTTCTGAAGTCCTCGCTCGAGCATCACAGCTGGCGCGACTATCACCACGCGCAGGAAAAGCATCTGCTGTACGCCTGCCTGCTGGCGGAGCAGAAGTACGCCGAAGGCCAGCGCAGCAGCCTGGTCTACGCCTCGGGCCGCCTGGTCTTCGATTTTCTCGTGCAGTACGTCGGCCGGCTATGCATGCTGGATGGCTGGCGCGGCTTCCTGGTCTCCGTGATCCTCGCGCAGTACGCGTTCCACAAGTACGCCGCGCTGGCGATGCGGCAGAACGGCGCCCCGGCGATGCGACCGCGCACGTTCACGTCGCCTCGCACCACCGTACCGCAGCGTCAACGCCCGGCCTGGAAGAAAATCCGGACGCGAACGCCGGTGCCGCACACCGCGGCGATGCTCGCCGCGCGGACCACGCCGCCGTGAAGCCTTCGACCTTGTCGCTGCGCAGCATCGCGTGGCTGCTGGCCGCGTTGATGCTGTATGCCGTCGCACTGACGCTCATCGAAATGCCGCTGGATCTCGAACACTTCCGCGCGGTCTTCTCGGAGCGCGGACCGTTCGAACGTCTCTCGCCGCCGTTCTGGCTTTTGCTCGCACTGACGATGCTGCTCGCCGCCTGGCGGCTGCCGCGGGTCCCGGCGCTGAAACTCGCGACCGTGGGCCTGGTGCCGGTGCTGTTCGCGATGCGGGAAGCCGATTGGCATTACAAGCTCGCCGGCGAGAACGTGTTGAAGCTCAAGTTCTACGCGCACGGCATCGCGCCGCTGCACGTGAAGATCGTTGCCGGCGTCATCGTCGTGCTGGGCCTGGCCGTGCTGCTGCGCACGCTCCACCTCGGCTACCGCCACCTGCGTACCGCGAACGCCTATTCGCAGACCTGGACCTGGAGCCTGCTGATCGGCGTGGCGACGCTGATCGGAACCAAGGTGCTCGATCGCTCGATCAACCTGGCCGGCGAGTGGTTCGGGCTGGTGTGGAGCGAAAGCACCGGCCACCTGATCGGCGCCTACGAGGAAGGCTTCGAATGCGCGCTGCCGCTGATCTTCATGGTCGCGCTGGTGCAGTACCTGCAGGCGCAGCCGTACTCGCTGACGCGATCCGGGAGGGCCGGCGTCACAGCGGCCGGGCCGACCCTTTCAATCGACAGCCCGGAAGTCCGCGGCTGAGCTCGCCAATCGAAATGGAGCCCCGGACTTCGAAGTCCCGGCTACGAAGGGGCCTTCAGCGACGCAACGAGGCTTCGAAGAAGACGACGAAGCTGCCCACCGGATCCTCGGTGAACGAACGGCCCACGCAGGTCGAGCCGCGCGCCGGCAGGCGCGCCTTGGCGCCGGGCAGCAAGGCGAATTCGTCGCCGGTGCGTTCATCGCGCACCCAGCAGCCGTTGCGACTGACGTCGTGCGCCACCCACAGCCCGCTTTCGAGCTGGATCGTCAGGTGACGGGACGAGATCCGCGGCTCGGGGTCCACGATCTGCAGCGAACACTCCGCGGAACGGCCGATCGAAAAGGC
>CAZXXM010000061.1:0-6295 GCA_964644715.1 uncultured Salinisphaerales bacterium | reverse complement strand
TCGGCCGGCAGGAAGATGCGGCCCGGCGCGTCCTCGGTGAGCTTGTGCAGCCGCGCGGCGAGGTTCATCGCCTGCCCGTAGACGTCGGGCTGACCCAGGCTCTCGACGAACTCCACCGGTCCGGCGCACAGGCCGGCGTAGAGCTGCAGGCCGGCGGCGTCCGCCGCACGCTGGGCCGCGATGGCCGATTCGGCCGCGGATGCCGCGCCGTGATCCTCGCCCTCGAACGTGGCGACGATGTCGTCGCCATAGGATTTCAGGAAGGTCGCACCGTTGCTCTGGGCGGCCGCCGCGATCCGCTGCACCAGCTCCCGGATACGGCGATTCGCTTCGACTTCGCCGACCTCCACGCGCAGCGCCACCGATCCCGCGATGTCGGCGATCAAGACGGTGCAATGGCGGACGCTCGGCGACACGGTTCCCTCATGATGCAGTCAGGCGGGAATCGTGGCACAGGGCCGTGTCCCCGGCCACGGCCGAGGACGAATCGGCTCACACGAACAGGGGATGAACGACCCCGTAGCCCGGAGGCAGTCCGAGATTTCCCTCGCCAGCCGAGGCTCAACCCCGGACTTCGTCCGGGCTACCTTTTACAGCACCTCGAAGACGTCGTAGATCACCGTGCCGCCGCCGAAGCTGCGCATCTTGCCGATCGCGAGGATGTCGTTGAGCCAGGCGTACTTCACGGACGCGGTCTCGAAATACGGCGCGCTGCGGAAGTACATGTCCGAACCCGGGATGGCTTCGCCCGACTGCAGGCGCGCGCCGAGCTCGGGGCTCATCTTGAATACGCCGTTGTAGTGGATGTACAGCGGCGCGCCGTCGTCGAGCTCCATCAGCAGGCGCACGTCGAGCTTCCAGTTGCCGTTGGGCTGGATGCGAATCCAGTCGCCGCTCGGTTTCAGAATCTTGGCCTTGACGCGCGGGCTGTCGATGCCGGCGTCGTCGACGTTGAACACCATCAGCGTCGACGACACGATGGAGGGCGTGGGGATGCTGCCGCGCAGGCTCATGAGCCAGCGGGTGTCGAGGGTGGGTTCGCTCATCGTGTTCTCCTCCGGTTCGTCGTTGTCGTATTCGAAGTGCTGCCGCGGTGCCGGTCAGTGGAACGTGACCGGCAGCGAGGCCATCACGCGGAAGAACGAATGCGACCATTCGAGCTTGCCCTGCTCGATGCGCAATCCCTTCGTGCGCTGCGCGAATTCGTTGATCGCGTGCCGTGCTTCCATGCGCGCCAGCTGGTTGCCGATGCAGAAGTGGATGCCGCCGCCAAAAGCCTGGTGCGCCACGTCCTTGCGCCGGATGTCGAAACGGTCCGGATCGGGGAAGCGCGCCGGATCACGGTTCGCCGAGCCGAGCATCTGCCAGATCACCGCATCGGTGGGCAGCAGCTTGCCGCCGACCTCGAAGGGTTCGGCGAGCACGCGCCAGTTGAACAGGATCGGCGTGTCGTAGCGCAGGCATTCCTCGCAGGCGTTGACGATCAGGTCCGGATCCTGGCGCAGGATCTCGAGCTGGTCCGGGTGATCGAAGAAGGCGCGCAGGCCGTTGCCGATCATGCCGATCGTGGTCTCGTAGCCGGCGATGATGATGCCGATGGCCTGCACCACCAGCTCGCCGTCCTTGAGCTTGTCGCCTTCGTCCTCGGCGCGGATCAGCGCGCTGACCATGTCGTCGCCCAGCGCCTTGCGACGCACGCGAACCAGATCCTCGAAGTAATCGGCCATCGCACAGCCCGCGTCGCGCGTGCGCTTCTGCACCTCGGGCGGCAGGAACCTGGCGAAGAAGGCGTTGGTGCGCGCGGCGGTCCACTCGTTGAACAACTGCCGGTCCTGCTCCGGCACGCCCATGATCTGGCACATCATCCGCGACGGCACGTAGTGCGCCATGTCCGCGATGATTTCCATGCCGCCCTGCTCGAGCGCGCGATCCATCGCGCTGCTCACCGAACGCTTCACCTCGTCTTCCATCAGGCGCACGGTCTTGCCGCTCAGCGACTGCGCGGCCAGACGGCGAAGGCGCTTGTGCTCGGGATCGTCCTTGTTGAGCATGAATTCGAGGAAGCTGCCGCGCTGATCGAGCGGATCGAAATTCGGCGCGGTGCCGTCGGTCGCCGTCTGGCTGGTCTTGGCCACCTTGAAGATGGCGGCGACGTCGTCGTAGCGGCTGATGCGCCAGGTGTTCACCGGCGTCAGATTCACCGGATCGCGTTCGCGCAGCCGGTGCAGAGAGGGATACGGATCGTCCCGGAAATCCAGTGCGAACGGATCCGCACCGCACCAGTCACCGACGGGAACCGCGGCAGGATTCTCGGCACTTGTCGACATGCTCATCTCCGGTTGCGCCAGGTTGCCGTCGAGGCGGGCCCCGGCGGGCCCGGCGATCGTCTCGAGCGGCTTTCCTTTGTCTAGAGTTTCTCCTCTATTTGCGGCGGCCTGTCAACGGCGGGCAGCTACCGCAGTCCGGCGATGCGACGGCGCCGTCGAGGTTCCTCCCGTCTTGTGCGAACGCAGTGCGGGTTCGACGATGTCGCCCTCCCGATTCCGATCCGCGGTGCGACATCCATGCGTGACAAAGGCAAACCGGCGGTCCTCTTCGTCTGTCTCGGCAACATCTGCCGCTCACCGCTGGCCGAGGCCGCATTTCGCGCGGCCATCGCGCGGGCCGGTCTCGACGTCGAGGTCGATTCGGCCGGCACCGGCGACTGGCACGCCGGAGAGCCGCCGGACCGGCGCGCGCAGGCGGTGGCATGGCGCAACGGCGTCGACATCAGCGGCTATCGCGCACGGCAGGTTCGCACCGCCGACTTCGCGCACTACGGTCACATCGTCGCGATGGACGGCGAGAACCTCGCGCAGCTGAAGCAGCTGCGACCGGCCGGTGCGCGTGCCGTACTCAGTCTGCTGCTCGATCACGTCGACGGGCGCGCCGGCGAGTCCGTGGCCGATCCCTACTTCGGCGACGCGGCGGGCTTCGACGTCACCTGGACGGACGTGAGCCTGGGCGCCAACGCTCTGGTGCAGGAGCTCTTGCGCGAGGCGGCCGGACGCCCGTAGCCCTGGCGAATTCCGGCGATGTTGGATTTCGGATGACGGTAGGTGATTCGTGCCACAGCCGGTAGGGTGCGCCGTGCGCACGAGGATGTTGTGTACTGGCCCGCTGCGTGCGCGCGGCGCACCTTACGGTGCCGCCGTCGGAGAGGCGATTCGGCAAGGAAACGAAGTCGACCGCGTACGGGCACTCGAGGGCGATCCCGCGGTCTTTGAAGTCTGTCCGCAGCCGGGTTACAACGCCCGCCTCCCCCTTTCCTAGCCCCATCAGACCGGAGTTCCGACGATGACCGATTCGAATGCCTACGTACCCCCGAAGGTCTGGACCTGGGATAAGGGCAACGGCGGACAGTTCGCCAACATCAACCGCCCCATCTCCGGCCCGACGCACGACAAGGAGCTGCCGGTCGGCAAGCACCCGCTGCAGCTGTACTCGCTGGCGACGCCCAACGGCGTGAAGGTCACGATGATGCTGGAAGAACTTCTCGCGCTCGGCCACAAGGGCGCGGAGTACGACGCCTGGCTGATCAAGATCCAGGAAGGCGACCAGTTCTCCAGCGGCTACGTGAAGATCAATCCGAACTCGAAGATTCCGGTGATGGTGGATCACTCCACCAAGCCCTCCCCGACGCGCGTCTTCGAATCCGCGTCGATCCTGCTGTACCTCTCCGAGAAGTTCGGCGGTGCCTTCGTGCCCAAGGACCACACGGGCCGTACCGAGGCCTTGAACTGGCTGTTCTGGCAGATGGGCAGCGCGCCCTACCTCGGCGGCGGCTTCGGCCATTTCTACGCGTATGCGCCGAGCAAGATGGAATATCCGATCAATCGCTTCGCGATGGAAGCCAAACGCCAGCTCGACGTGCTCGACAAGCACCTCGCCGAGCACCAGTACCTCGCCGGCAAGGAGTACTCGATCGCCGACATGGCCGTCTGGCCGTGGTACGGCGTGCTCGCGTTCGGAAAGATCTACGACGCGGCCGAGTTCCTGTCGGTGCACGAATACAAGAACGTGCTGCGATGGGCGCACGAAATCGATGCCCGCCCGGGGACGAAGCGCGGAAAGATGGTCAACCGGAGTTGGGGCGATCCTTCCGAGCAGCTGCTCGAACGCCATGATGCGAGCGACTTCGAACTGCGTACGCAGGACAAGCTGAAGCCGGCGGGTTGAGGATTAGCCAGGACGCAATCCGGACTCAGGTGCGCCGCGGCTCGAACGGCCACCTGGCGACGCAGAAGCCGTGACAAGGCGGGCTCACACGCAGCCCGCCTTGTCCCGGCTCGGCTTCAGAACGCGTCGCCCGGGACACGCACCCAGCCTTCCATCAGCACGCGCGCGGAGCGCGACATGATGGCCTTCTTCACCTGCCACTCGCCGTCGACCTGTTCGGCCGCCGCGCCGACGCGCAAGGACCCGGAGGGATGACCGAAGCGCACCGCCTCCCGCGCGCCGCCGCCGGCGGCCAGGTTCACCAAGGTACCGGGGATCGCGGCCGCCGTGCCGATGGCGACGGCGGCGGTCCCCATCATCGCGTGGTGCAGCTTGCCCATCGACAGGGCGCGGACGTTGAGGTCGATCTCGCTCGCGCGGATGGTCTTGCCGCTCGAGGCGACGTAATCCTTCGGCGGTGACACGAACGCCACCTTGGGCGTGTGCTGGCGCGTCGCCGCTTCTTCCGGTTTCTTGATCAGGCCCATCCGCAGCGCACCCGCGACGCGAATCGTCTCGAATTTCGCAAGCGCATCCGGCTTCGTGTTGATCGCCTCGCGCAGCTCGGTCCCCGTGTAGCCGATCTCGTCCGCATTCACGAACACGGTCGGGATGCCGGCGGTGATCATCGTGGCCTTGAGCGTGCCGATGCCGGGCACGTCGAGATCGTCGACGAGGTTGCCGGTCGGGAACATCGAGCCGCCTTCGTCACCATCGTCGGAGGGGTCCATGAACTCGAGCACGATCTCGGCGGCGGGAAACGTCACCCCGTCGAGCTCGAAATCGCCGGTCTCCTGCACCTGCCCGTTCGTGACCGGAACGTGGGCGATGATGGTTTTCCGGATGTTGGCCTGCCAGATGCGTACGACGCAGGTGCCGTTCTGCGGCACGCGCGCCGGATCCATCAGACCCGCGTGAATGGCGAACGCGCCGGCCGCGGTGGAGAGGTTGCCGCAGTTGCCGCTCCAGTCGACGAAGGCCTTGTCGATGGAGATCTGGCCGTAGAGATAATCCACGTCGTGGCCGGGCTGCGTGCTTTTGGACAGCATCACGCACTTGCTGGTGGACGACGTGGCGCCGCCCATGCCGTCGATGTGCGCAGCGTAAGGATCGGGCGATCCGATCACTCTCAGCAGCAGCTTGTCGCGTGCCTCGCCCGGCACCTGGCAGCGCTCGGGCAGGTCGGTGAGCTTGAAGAACACGCCTTTGGACGTGCCGCCGCGCATGTAGGTGGCGGGGATCTTGATCTGGGGGATGTCGGACATGATGGCGGTGACTCGAAGTTCGATAAGGAGGGTTCAGCCTTCGTCCGGAATCGTCGGCTCCACCAGCTGCGCCAGCATCCCCAGGGATTCCTGCCAGCCGAGGTAGCACATCTCGGTCGGGATCACGTCTGGAATGCCGGCCTGCGTGATCGACAGCTCGGTGCCGCACATCACTGCCCGGAGCGACACCGTCACGTTCATTTCGCCCGGCAGATTGGGATCATCGAACTGATCGACGTAGCGCAGCAGTTCGTTGGGTTTCAACTCGACGTAACGGCAACCGAACGAGTGGCTCTTGCCGGTGGTGAAATTCGTGAACGACATGCGGTAACCGCCATCGACGCTCGCATCGAAGGCATGCACCGTCGCGGTAAAGCCATGCGGCGGCAGCCACTTCACCATCGCAGCCGGATCGAGGAAGGCGCGGTACACGCGCTCGGGCGGGGCCTTGAGAACGCGGTGAAAGCTCACGGTGCCAGGCATGGAACGCTCCGCTGTGGATCAGCTCTTGGATTTCGGCAGATACGGAACGACTTCGCCACCGCTCTTCTTCCAGGCGCCGAAACCGCCGTCGACGTGACAGATCTTCGACAGCCCCATGTCCTGCAAGGTCGCGGTCGACAGCGCGGAGCGCAGGCCGCCGGCGCAATACAGCACGAAAGTCTTGTCCTCGCCGAACACCGGCTTGTAGTACGGACTCTCGGGGTCCACCCAGAACTCGAGCATGCCGCGCGGCGCGTGGAAGGCGCCGGGAATCATGCCGTCGCGCTCCA
>CAZXXM010000060.1:0-12032 GCA_964644715.1 uncultured Salinisphaerales bacterium | reverse complement strand
GAACGCGGTAGCCGCGTCCGCTCAGGCAGTTGCGCAGCACCTGTTCCTTGTCGTTCTCGCCCTTCACGACGCCGCTCACGCCGCCCTGCGCGCCGCCGGTGACGCCGCCGACGGCCGCCCCGCGGGCTGCCGCCGTGCTGTCGCCGAAGATCGCACCGGCCGCGCCGCCGACGACCGCGCCGATCGCCGCGCCCAACCCCGCGCTCTTGGCGATGGTGCCGCCCGAGGACAGCTGCGCGACGTAGGCTTCGCATTCGCGGCGGTCCTGCTCGTAGCGCGACATGTCCACGCCCTTGGTGTCGACGATCACCTGGTTGCTGGCACAGGCGCCGAGGCCGAGCAGAAGTACCGACAGGACAATGAACGAGGCTTTCATGGCGCGATCTGGATCGAGTCTGGTCCTAGATTACTCCGCCCGCCGGGGGTGCGCAGGCACCGCGGACGCGGTCCTGTCCGGGCTCACCGGAAACCTCGATGCGCGATGTGACGAAGCTCACTCCGGTGCCGCAGACCCTCAGGTCTTCGGCAGCGTCACGCCCTTCTGGCCCTGGTACTTGCCGCCGCGATCCTTGTACGAGGTCTCGCAGACTTCGTCGGACTCGTAGAACAGCATCTGCGCGACGCCCTCGTTCGCGTAGATCTTCGCCGGCAGCGGCGTCGTGTTCGAGAATTCGAGCGTGACGTGCCCTTCCCACTCGGGCTCCAGCGGCGTGACGTTCACGATGATGCCGCAGCGGGCGTAGGTGCTCTTGCCCAGGCAGACGACCAAGGTCGAACGCGGGATGCGGAAATATTCGACGGTGCGGGCCAGCGCGAAGGAATTCGGCGGAATGATGCAGACGTCGGACTTCACGTCGACGAAGCTGCGGGCATCGAAGTTCTTCGGATCGACGATCGTCGAGTTGATGTTCGTGAAGATCTTGAACTCGTCGGCGCAACGCACGTCGTAACCGTAGCTCGAGGTGCCGTAGCTGACGATCCGGTGCCCGTCCGGCGCGACGCGTACCTGCCCGGCCTCGAACGGTTCGATCATTCCCTTCTCCGCCATGCGGCGGATCCACTTGTCGGACTTGATGCTCATGAAAATCGGTTTCTCTAGGTACTGAAGTACGCGCCGGCGATCTTCGCATCATTGCGGGCGCGTCACCGTCATCGCGGGCTCCGCTCCACCCCTGGACCGGGCGTTGAATTTCGCAAAACGAAAGAGCCGGGATTCTCTTCGCAATACGAAGTGGCACCCCGGACCGCGTCCGCGCTACCTGAGGTCAGTCGTCGCTGACCTGGATGTCGGGGAACGCGGACTCCAGCTGGCCGTGCGCGAGCCGCGCCGCGGCGCGCCGCGCGATGTCGCGGTAGATCCTGGCCATCTCCGACTCCGGCTCGGCCGCCACGGTGGGCCTGCCGCTGTCGGCCTGCGCGCGGATGCGCGCATCGAGCGGGATGCGGCCGAGCAGCGGAACGTCGAACTGCTCGCTCATGCGCTCGCCGCCGCCGGCCCCGAAGATTTCGGCGCGATGGCCGCAATTCGGACAGCAATAGAAGCTCATGTTCTCGATCAGGCCGAGGATCGGAACCTCGACCTTGCGAAACATCTGCAAGCCCTTCTTCGCGTCGATCAGCGCGATGTCCTGCGGCGTGGTCACGACGACCGCGCCGGACACCGGGATGCGCTGCGACAAGGTGAGCTGGATGTCGCCGGTTCCCGGCGGCAGGTCGATGACGAGGTAGTCCAGCGCCTTCCAGTGCGTCTCGTTGAGCAACTGCATCAGCGCCTGCGTGGCCATCGGGCCGCGCCAGACCATCGGCTGGTCCTCGTCGATCAGGAATCCGATGCTCATCGCCTGCAGACCCAGCGCCTCGATCGGATTCATGCTCTTGCCGTCGGGGGAGGTCGGCTTCTCGCCGGTCCCCAGCATGCGCGGCTGGCTCGGGCCGTAGATGTCCGCATCCAGCACCCCCACGTTCGCGCCCTCCGCGCGCAGCGCCAGTGCCAGGTTCACCGACACCGTCGACTTGCCGACGCCGCCCTTGCCCGAGGCCACCGCGATGATGTTCTTCACGTTGGGCAGCGCGGCCAGCTTGGCCTGCACGGCGTGGCTGCGGACGGCCCAGCCGACGCTCACGTCGGCCTCGGCCCCCAGGGACTGGCGCAACGCGGCCTTCAGGTTCTCGGCGAACTCCGCCTTGTAGCCGTCGCAGGGAAAGCCGAATTCCACCTTCACCTGCGCACGACCGTTGCGGACGGCGGCCTCGCGCACGACGTCCGCCTCGACCAGGCTGCCCCCGAGCACGGGATCGACGTAGGCCGCCAGCGCCTGGCGGAGGGCTTCTTCGGAAAGGACGGGCATGTCGGCGTCGCGAGATCGGCGGAACGGGCCGCGAGTGTATAGCGGCCGACTCTGTCATTCTGCAGGCCAAGACCTGCACCCCGCGGCGTGCCGCAGCGCGAGCCGCGACGCGGCCCGGACCCGCGCATGAAACATCTGCTCATCGTCTACAGCACCCAGACCGGGCGCACGCGCCAGCTCGTGACGGCCGCCCTCGAAGGCGCGGCGGCCGTCGCCGACGAGGTCGAGGTCCGCGCGATGCGGGCCGGTGACGCGGGGCTCGAGGACCTGCTCTGGGCCGACGGCCTGCTGATCGGCTCGCCGGAGAACTTCGGCTACCTGTCCGGGGCCGTGAAGGACTTCCTGGATCGCACCTACTACCCGGCCGAGGGCAAGACCATCGGCCTGCCGTACGCGATGCTGGTGTCGGCGGGTAACGACGGCAGCGGCGCGGTTCGCGCGCTCGAACGCATCGCCTCCGGCTACCAGTGGAAGCGCGTCAGCGAGCCGCTGGTCTGCAAGGGCGAACTCGACGACGACATGCTCGCGGCCGCACGCGAGCTCGGCCAGACGCTGGCGGCTGGCATCGCCTTCGGCGTCTTCTGAGCCGTCGAGATGCACTGGCACGCGGAGTGCTGGACAATCGCGACCCTTTTCCCACGTCCGCGTCGAAGAACATGCTTCGCTCCATCTCCGTCCGCCGTTCTCCCATCCACGGCAACGGCGTCTTCGCGGCCCGCAATCTGCCGGCCGGCCACACCGTCATCGAGTACCGCGGCCAGCTGTGCACGCACGACCAGGCCGACGAGATCTACGCGGGTACTGCGGAAACCGGGCACACGTTCCTGTTCACGCTCAACGACGACTACATCATCGACGCCAATCGTCGCGGCAACGATGCGCGCTGGATCAACCACAGCTGCGAACCCAATTGCGAGGCGGTGATCTACGAGGCCAAGACGCACGGGACGGCGCGGGATCGCATCTTCATCGAAACGACCCGCCCGATCCGCCGCGGCGAAGAGCTGACCTACGACTACGGCATCAAGCTCGACGTGCGCCACACCGAGCGCATGAAGAAACTCTGGGCCTGCCGCTGCGGAAAGGACAGCTGCATCGGCACGATGCTGCGTCCCAAGAAGCGCGGCAAATCAGCCTGATCCGCCGCGCGAACCGCGAGCGGTCTCAGGCCGGCGAGCGATATCCGGCGTGATCGATCGCGCGCCCCGGCGCGCCGCGCTCCAGGCGCTCGCGCATGTCCGCCGTCACCGGACGCTTGGTCAAGCTGGCGTGATCGACCAGGACGTAGACCGTCTCGGACTCACAGATCACCGCCTCGCTGCCGGCCACGCGAAATTCGACGCGTAGCGTGAACGAGGTGTTGCCCACGCCGACCGTCGCGACCGAAGCTTCCAGCACGTCGTCGTAACGGGCTGGTGCGCGCCATTGCGTGGTCTGCCGGACCAGCTGGAAATCGAGCTCGGCGCTGACCATCTGCTCGCCGTAACCCAACGCGCGCAGGAACTCGGTGATGGCCAGATCGACGTACTCGCCGTAGCGGGCGTTGAAGACGACCTTCTGCGCATCACACTCGCCGTAACGCACGCGCAGGTAGTAACGGAAAGGCTGGCTCATCGGCATCGAAAGATCAGGGTTCGAGGTCTCATTGTGAGACCAAATACCAGCGCCGACACGGTATCTTGCACCTGCGAGCGGGCGTGCAGCGGACCGAAGCGACCCGCGCGCAGCATCGAGCCAATTGCCAGGGACGAACACGATGGCCGAACCCAGCACCCACTACGGCGCCTGCAATCTCTGCGAGGCGATCTGCGGCCTCGAATTCAAGGTGCAGGACGGCCGCATCCTGTCGGTACGCGGCGACGATGCCGACCCTTTCTCGCGCGGCCACGTCTGCCCCAAGGCGGTCGCGCTCAAGGACCTGCACGAGGATCCGGATCGCCTGCGCAAACCCGTCCGGCGCACGGCGCAGGGCTGGCAGCAAATCGGCTGGGACGAGGCTTACGCGGAGGTCGCGGAGCGCCTGGTGGCCTTGCGCCAGGCACATGGCTCGAACAGCGTGGCGGTCTACCAGGGCAATCCGAGCGTCCACAACTACGGCAACCTGACGCACGGCCAGAATTTCCTCGGACAGCTGAAGAGCCGCAACCGCTATTCGGCGACCTCGGTGGACCAGTTGCCCCACCAGCTCGTCGCCTACTGGATGTTCGGCCACCAGCTGCTGCTGCCGATTCCCGACATCGACCGCACGCAGTATTTCCTGGTGCTCGGCGCCAATCCCATGGCCTCGAACGGCAGCCTGATGACGGTGCCGGATTTTCGCGGCCGCCTGAAAGAGCTGAAGGCGCGCGGCGGCCGCATGGTGGTCGTCGATCCGCGTCGCAGCGAGACGGCCGACGTCGCCGATGAGCACCACTTCATCCGTCCGGGCACCGACGCGGCGCTGTTGCTGGCGATGATCCGCGTGCTGTTCGACGAAGGCCGCGTGAATCTGGGTGCGACGTCGGCATTCGTCGATGGCATCGACGGCGTGCGCGCAGCGGTCGCGGCGTTCACCCCGGATGCCGCGGCCCGCGCGACCGGCATCGACGCCGCCACGATCCGCCGGCTGGCGCTCGATTTCGCGGACGCGAAGGCCGCCGTCGCCTACGGGCGCATGGGCGTTTCGACGCAGGCGTTCGGCAGCCTCTGCCAATGGGCGATCAACCTGCTGAACCTGCTCACCGGACGGCTCGACGTCCCCGGCGGCGCGATGTTTCCGCTGCCCGCCGTGGACCTGCTCCAGGGCTCGACGAATCCCGGGCACTACAACGCCTGGCAGAGCCGCGTGCGCGGCCTTCCGGAGTTCGGCGGCGAGCTGCCGGTGGTCGCGCTGGCCGAGGAGATTCTGACCCCCGGCGACGGGCAGGTTCGTGCGCTGGTGACGGTGGCCGGCAACCCGGTGCTGTCCACACCCAACGGACGGCAGCTGGATCGGGCGTTGGCCTCGCTGGATTTCATGGTGTCGATCGACTTCTACGTCAACGAGACCACGCGTCACGCCCACCTGATCCTGCCGCCCACCTGCGGCGTCGAGCACGATCACTACGACCTGATCTTTCACCACTTCGGAGTCCGCAACACCGCCCGCTGGTCCGCGCCGCTGGTCGACAAGCCGGCGGGCACGCGGCACGACTGGGAGATCTTCAACGGCCTCGCGAGGGCTTATCGCGAACGCCTCGAAGGCGATCGGCCGCCGCCACTCGGCCAGCGTCTGCGCAAACTGCCGGGCCTGACCAAGCAGCGCCTGCGCCCCGACCAGCTCGTCGACCTGGGACTGCGGCTGGGGCCTTACGGGGCGTGGAAGCGCAAGCGTGAGGGCCTGAGCCTGAGAAAGCTCAAACGGCACCCGCACGGTCTCGATCTGGGGCCCCTGCAGCCCTGTCTTCCAGGGCGTCTGTTCACGCCGTCGAAGCGCATCCGATGCGACGTCCCGGAGCTGCTCCGGGACGTCGAGCGTGCCCGCGATCAGATCGGCGTCGGCGCGGCGGACGGCAGCCTGCGTCTGATCGGTCGGCGCCACATCCGCAGCAACAACTCGTGGATGCACAACTCCGAACGGCTGGTGAAGGGCAAGGACCGCTGCCTCTTGCTGATGAATCCCGGCGACGGTTCCGTGCGCAGCCTTGCCGATGGCACGATGGCGACGGTGCGCTCCCGCATCGGCGCGCTCGAAGTCACGGTGCACCTCACCGACGAGATGATGCCGGGCGTCGTGTCGCTACCGCATGGATGGGGCCATGACCGCCAGGGCGTGAACCTGCGGGTCGCCCACGCTCACGCCGGCGTGAGCGTCAACGATCTGACCGATGACCGCCTCGTCGACGCCCTGTCCGGAAACGCGTCGCTGAGCGGCATCGAGGTGGTGGTGGAGCGGCTCGCCGCCTGAGTCGGCTTCGCCCCCCTCTCGTTGCCCGAACGAAGTCCGGGACGACTCTCGCAAAACGAGCGATACCACGGACTTCGTCCCGGCTACGGCTGCGCAAGGGCGCCGCTACCGACGGCGGCCTCCGCCTCTTCGCCCGCCTCCCGGCCCGCAGGCATTGCCCTCGCCGACCAGCGCCCACAACTCCTGCCAGTCCTTCCACTGTTCGGGCGTCAGCACCGATGCGACTTCATGCTCGAACGCGGCGCCGACGACGATCTGCTGGCGGGCGACGTCCGATCGGCGTGCCGACAAGGCCTCTGCCTCGCTCAGGAACTTCGGATCGGCGCGATTCAGCTGCTCCCACTGGTGCGTGATCTCCTCCCATTCCTGATCCAGCTTGAGCATCGCCGGATTGCTGCGGTCGAAGGCCGCCAGGATCTTCCCGCGCTGCTCGTCGCTGGCTTCCACGTTGCGCAGCACGGCCAGCGCCGCCTTCTCCGAGCGCCCCTCGAAACTCTGGGCGGGAGGCACCATCGGCGCACTCGCACAACCTGCGAGCAGACCCACGGCGAGCAGGAGAAACGCAAACGGCGTCGGGGCAGTTTTCATGGAGGAGGCGAGGGATGGAAGCGATCGGCGCATTGGAACGCCGGCCGGACCCGGCGTTCAACTCCGCCCCGAAAATAAAAAATGCCGGCAGGCGGAGCCTGCCGGCATCTTCGAAATAGGGTGCGGCCCGCCGCCCTTGAAGGGCCAGGCGGGTGACCCGGGGTCAGGCCGTCTGCAGATGTAGCAGCCGCACGCGCTGGTACTGGTGGTGCAAGGCTTCTTCGAGCACCTGCAGCTGACGGCGCGCTTCGCTGTGCTCCCAGCGCTCGGCGACGCGATCCATGACCTGCTTCTTGGCCGCCTCGATCTTCTCGGTCTGCAGGCGCGTCCATTCGTTCACGGTGGACTTGAACGCCTCCATTTCCTGCTCGAGCAAGACCTTCACCTGGTCCAGGCGCGTCGTCGGCGTTGCCCGGGCGAGCTTTTCCTGCGTGCGTGCGAACTGGCGTTCGATCATCGCGCGGCGGATCTTGAACTCTGGCACGCGGCGCAGGCCGTGCGACTGGCCGAGCCAGGACCACGCTGCGATCCACCACTTCGTGAGGTCGACGTGCCACCAGCGCACGCCGTTGCGGTAATCCCACGAGAACAGGTGGTGATAGTTGTGATAGCCCTCGCCGTACGTGAACAGGGCGATCAGGTCGTTGTCCCGCGCGGTGTTCTCCTCCGTGTAAGGCCGGCGGCCCCACATGTGGGCGAGCGAATTGATGAAGAACGTGAAGTGGTGGTTCAAGACCAGCCGCAGCAGGCCGGCCAGCATCAGGAACGCGCCCGGCTCACCGTAGAGCATGCCGATCAGGCCCGGCAGGCCGATGTTCATGAACAGCGCCAGGCCCAGGTAGTGCTTGTGCTGGAACATCACCACCGGGTCGCGCTGCAGGTCCTGCACGTTGGACAGGTCGACCGCGTGGCAGGGACGGTCTCGCAGCATCCAGCCCATGTGGGCATACCAGAAGCCGCGCTTGATCGAATACGGATCGTCGTCCACGTGATCCACGTTCTTGTGATGCACGCGATGCATCGAGCACCAGATCAGGATGCTGTTCTCGAGCGACTGCGCTCCGAACAGCATGTAGAAGATGCGCAACGGCAACCGCGCCTCGTAGGCGCGATGGGCCCACAAGCGGTGATAGCCGCCGGTGATCGACAGGCCGCTGGCGAACAGGAAGATGAAGAACCACAGCCACGCATCACCCGAGAAATCGTGGTGCCATGCGTAGAGGGGAAACACCGTCAGCACCATCAGGGTGCTGATCGAGAAAAGAACAGCCGCGGGTACGTTGATCGGCGCGTGCGCCGTCGGAGAAGGGTCAGCGGGCTGATTGCTCATCGACGTGCTGGCAATGACGTTGAGAGAGTAGATGGAGCCGAAAAACAAAAAAGAAAGCCGCGACCAAACGGTCGCGGCTCTCGATTACTGCAACATCGAATAAGGGTCGATCAGAGCGCCTTGATCTGGGTGGCCTGCATACCCTTCTGACCGCGCTGAGCGATGTACTGCACGCGCTGGCCTTCCTTGAGGGTCTTGAAGCCGGTGCCCTGGATTTCCTTGAAGTGGGCGAAGAGATCTTCACCACCGCCTTCCGGGGTGATAAAGCCAAAGCCCTTGGCGTCGTTGAACCACTTGACCACACCGGTCGATACATTCGACATGAAACGTTCCTCTGAACAGTTGATGAAATGCGAGTAAACCACCCGCATGGTGCATCCGTTCAAGAAACGTTGCCGGGGAGCTGGAGCGTCCCCGGGAAGTGTTACGGGGCACAGAAGATCGCGGAGCAAGCACTGCTTGAAACGACTGCGGGCCGCACGTTAGCCCACCTGTGCGCGTTTGTCTAACGCGATTCAGGCACCTACCGAGCAGTCTTCCGGCAGCCTCGCAGGCCTAGTGCCCGAACGAGAAGGCCCGGCGATGACCGGGCCTTGGGAAACGATTGGTGGATGGTACAGGGATCGAACCTGTGGCCCCCGCCGTGTGAAGGCGATGCTCTACCGCTGAGCTAACCATCCGAGCCGATGAAACAGGGGCGCGCATGGTAGAGACCCGGTACGAGGGCCGTCAATTCTCGCCCGGAAGATCGCGGCTCTCGGCCCTGCTCAGGCCGGGCGTCGTCCGAACATTCCGAGCGTCTTCATCGTCACCACCGGCTCGCCGTGCTGGTTCACGCCCTGGTACTCGCATTTCAGGACGCCGCGATCGGGCTTCGATTTCGAGGGAATCGCCTCGATCACCCGCATCGACATGCGCAGCGTATCGCCCGGTCGCACCGGCTTGAGCCAGCGGATCTCGTCTACGCCCGGCGAGCCGTGGCTGACGGACCGCAGCAGTAGCTGGTCGACGATCTGGCGCATCAGCACCGAACAGGTATGCCAGCCGCTGGCCACGATGCCGCCGAAATGCGACGCCGCCGCTGCGTCCCGGTCGACGTGAAAAGGCTGCGGATCGAACTTGCGCGCGAAATCCACGATTTCCGCTTCGTCGAACGTGCGCGTCCCCAGGTCGATCACCTGGCCGATATGGAAATCCTCGAAGTGCAAAAGGCTCATGGAGCGGCTCCGAAATGAACGATGGGGATCAGCGGCGTGCGCGGAAGAAGGCGCGCAGCAGGTCGCCACACTCGGCTTCCATCACGCCGCCATCCCAGGCGACGGCGTGATTCAGGCGCGGCCGGGAAATCAGGTCGTACAAGGAATGCACGGCGCCGGCCTTCGGATCGGCGGCGCCGAACACCAGGCGTTGCACGCGTGCATGGATGATGGCGCCGGCGCACATCGCGCAGGGCTCCAGCGTGACGTACAGCGTGGTGCCGGGAAGCCGGTAGTTCGCGCTGTGCGCAGACGCTTCACGCAGCGCGATCATCTCGGCATGCGCGCTGGGGTCATGCGTTCCGATCGGTCGGTTCGAACCCTTTCCGATCACCTGCCCGTCTCTGACGATCACCGCCCCGACCGGCACCTCGCCCGCTTCGGCGGCCCGCCGGGCCAGGTCGAGCGCGAGGGTCATGAAGCGCGCGTCCTCCTCCAGACACGCCGCACTCATGCGGCCCTCCCGCAGGCGAAGGCGAAGGCGATCCGATTCATGTCGGGGGAAATGACGAATGCGGCAGGGCCTGCATTTTTGCACGCGGCGCCCGTCCGCTGTGCCGCGCGCATCCGCTTGCCCTGCCCGGAACGGACCGCTAGGTTCGCCGGCAGATTTCCATTCTTCATCCCATGCAGGATCTGCTGTTCGAGGAGCCCGAGGAATCCAAGCGCGCCATCGAGGGGACCCGTGCGCGTCGCGCCAAGGGCGTGCTTCCCTCACCCGCCGACGCCGGGCTGGTCGCATTGAGGCAGACGCTTCCCGCGCAGCTGCGCATAGGCACGTCCTCTTGGAATTACCCCGGCTGGACCGGCCTGGTCTGGGATCGCGAGTACCCGGAGACGAAGCTGTCGAAGCAGGGGCTGGCCGCCTACGCGAAGCATCCGCTGTTCCGCACGGTCAGCCTGGATCGTGCGTTCTATCGGCCGCTGAGCGTCGAGCAATACGCCGCCTACGCCGCGCAGGTGCCGGACGATTTCCGGTTCGTGGTCAAGGCGCCGAGCCTGGTGGCCGACGCCGTGGTGCGCAGCGAAAACGGGCGCGGCATGCAGGCCAATTCGCTGTTCCTCGATCCAGAGATGGCCTCACGGACCTTCGCGCAACCGGCGCTCGAAGGGCTGCGCCATCGCATCGGGGCGCTGGTTTTCCAGCTCAGTCCGCTGCCGGCGCCGATGCTCGCCGATCTTCCGGAACTCATCGGCAGGATCGGCGCGATGCTGGGCGCCCTACCCTCGCTGCGACCCACCGCGCCCGACGGCGTGATCGCCGTCGAGGTCCGCGACGCGGCGCTGCTGACGCCGGCTTTCGCGCAGATGCTGCGCGGGCACGGCGCCACGTACTGCCTGGGCCTGCACGCGAAGATGCCGCCGATCGAACAACAGTTGCCGATGCTGCGCGCCCTGTGGCCGGGGCCGCTGGTATGCCGGTGGAACCTGCACCGACGACACGGCGCCTACGGTTACGAGGACGCCAAGCGCCTGTACGGCGCGTTCGATCGGATCGTCGACCCGGATCCCGAAACTCGCGCCGCCCTGGCGAAGGTCATCGCAGCGACCACCGCCGCCGGCCATCCGGCCTACGTCACGCTGGGGAACAAGGCCGAGGGCTCCGCGCCGCTGTCCGTGGTGGCGCTGGCCGAAGCGCTGACGGCGAGGGCCGCGGGGGCGTAGCAACATAGCCCGGACGAAGTCCGGGAAGGCCTCTCAATGCGCGATGCTGTCCGGCTTCGGGCGGCCGTCCCGGATTTCGTCCGGGCTAGGTTCGCCGCGCTCCTAAAGAAAAGCGCATGTGTTCTTTCTTCTTCCTTTGCACTTTTTGCGCTCAACTGCTTTTTCCAGGAGCAGCGTAGGCAACCCTGGGAAAAGAACCTTCGCCTTGCCGTCGATCCCGCACGATGAAACCGTGCCTCGCGTCTTCCAGACGCTCAACCTCGACGAGTGGCTCAGGGTTCTTACTCCCACTCGATCGTCGCCGGCGGCTTCCCGGAGACGTCGTAGACCACGCGCGAGACACCCGAGATCTCGTTGCAGATCCTTCGCGACACCACGTCGAGCAGGTCGTACGGAAGATGCGCCCAGCGCGCCGTCATGAAGTCGATGGTCTGGACGGCGCGCAACGCGATGACGGGCTCGTAGCGGCGGCCGTCGCCGGTGACGCCGACGCTCTTCACTGGAAGGAATACGGCGAAGGCCTGCGAGGTCTGGTCGTACCAGCCGGAACGGCGCAGCTCCTCGATGAAGATGTGATCGGCGCGGCGCAGCGTGTCGGCGGCGGTCTTGGTGACCTCGCCGAGGATGCGCACGCCCAGGCCCGGACCGGGGAAAGGGTGGCGGAACACCATCTCGCGCGGCAGCCCGAGTTCGAGACCGATGGCGCGCACCTCGTCCTTGAACAGCTCGCGCAGCGGCTCGACCAGCTTGAGCTTCATATGGGCCGGCAGGCCGCCGACATTGTGGTGCGACTTGATGGTCACCGAGGGGCCGCCGGTGAACGACACCGACTCGATCACGTCAGGATAGAGCGTGCCCTGGGCAAGGAACTCCGCACCGCCGATCTTGCGCGCCTCTTCATCGAAGACGTCAATGAAGGA
>CAZXXM010000059.1:0-12154 GCA_964644715.1 uncultured Salinisphaerales bacterium | reverse complement strand
ACGACACAGCTCGCCAGCGGCTCGGATATCGGCGGCTCAATCCGCATCCCGGCCTAAATTCTGTAGTGCGGGGCCCGCCCACGCATTCGCTGTATCCATCTGATGGACCTCGCCCCCTGTGCAGCCGACCCGGCTCGCAGTCGGGGCCGACTCCATCAGGAACCCTTGCCATCGCTGCGGACCGAGTACCAGCGGGATCGCGATCGCATCGTCCACTCGGCCGCATTCAGGCGGCTCGAGTACAAGACGCAGGTTTTCGTCAATCACGAAGGTGATCTGTTCCGCACCCGGTTGACTCACTCGCTCGAGGTCGCGCAGATCGCGCGTAGCGTGGCGCGCACGCTTCGTCTGAACGAAGATCTCTGCGAGACGATCTCCCTGGCGCACGATCTGGGGCACACGCCGTTCGGTCACGCCGGGCAGGATGCGCTCAACGCCTGCATGAAAGATTACGGCGGCTTCGAGCACAATCTCCAATCGCTGCGCGTCGTCGACAAGCTCGAAGACAAATACGCGGCTTTTAGAGGCCTCAATCTCTGCTTCGAGACGCGCGAAGGCATTCTCAAACACTGCTCTCCGATGAACGCGAAGCTGCTCGGAGACGTCGGCCGACGTTTCCTCGAGCACAAGCAGCCGAGCCTGGAGGCCCAGATCGCGAACGTGGCCGACGAGATCGCGTATAACAATCACGACATCGACGATGGCCTGCGCGCGGGACTGTTGAGCATCGATCAGCTGCGTAGCGTGCCGCTGTTCGCGCGTCATCACGACGCGGCGTGCAGCGCGCACCGTGACATGAACCCCAAGCAGGAACGCCACGAAACGATCCGCAGGATCATCAACTCGCTGGTGGGAGATCTGGTGGACGCGAGCCGTGAGCGATGGGCCATCGCCCGGCCTGCCAGCATCGACGAAGTTCGCGATCAGAAAGGCCCGCTGATCGGTTACAGCGACGCGGTACGCAACGAGAATCTGGAACTGAAGCGCTTCCTGCGCGAGAACCTGTACATGCACCACCAGGTTTATCGGGTGATGGCCAAGGCCCGGCGCGTGATCCGGGACCTGTTTGCGGCCCTGTTTGCCGACCCGAGGTTGATGCCGCCGGAATTTTTCGCCGAATCCCAGCGGATCGAGCAGACCGGCGGTGCCGCCGGCCGGGCCCGGGCCGTGGCGGACTACATCGCCGGCATGACCGACCGCTACGCGCTCGACGAGCACGAGCGACTGTTCGATCCGCGTCGCCTGCGCTGACGGAGGCGGTCCCTTGGCGCGCCTGCCCCGGCTAACGGTTGCCGAGTTCGCTCACCACGTTATCCAGCGCGGGAACGATCGTCAGCCCATCTTTCGCGAGCCGGGCGATCAGGAACGGTTGCTGAGTTTGCTCGCCGACAACGCAGTCCGAGAGAAGGTCGCCATCCATGCCTACGTGCTGATGGATAACCATTTCCACCTGCTCGTGACGCCGCAGACGTCGACGGGGGTGCCCAGGATGATGCAAGGCGTGGGACGTACGTACGTCCAGTATTTCAATCGGCGGTATCACCGGACGGGGACGCTGTGGGAGGGGCGGTATCGCGCCACGATGGTGCAGACGGATCGCTATTGCCTCGCCTGCATGGCCTATATCGATCTCAATCCCGTCCGCGCCGGGATCGTGAAGCGGCCGGATGAGCATCGATGGTCGAGCTACGGCCACTACCGGGGAATCCGGACCGACAAACTGATCACCTCTCATCCGGTTTATTGGCAGCTCGGAAATACGCCTTTCGAGCGGGAGGCGCGCTATGGCGAGCTGGTCGAACAGGGGCTCGCCCTAGATATGGAGCGGTCCCTCACGGAATCGACGCTGAAAGGCTGGGCGCTGGGGGACGAGGCCTTCGTCGCGGAGCTGGAAGGGCGAACATCGAGACGCGTGTTGAAGGCGAAGCCGGGGCGTAGGCCCTTGAAGCCTGCAGCCAATCTGCCCTGATTTGATCTGTCCCCGATTTAAAATGAACCGTCTTGGTGCGAATTTAATTGGAATCTGACCCCGATTAATTTGCTTGGCATCGATGTTGCGGCGCACTAAGCTCCGCGGTCCCGCAAGCCAGATATCGAGCGTGTGCGATGGCGCACTTGAGCCAGGATCTCCAGCAGCACGGTGAGCAGCATGGTCTGTATCACCGGTCCAACGAGCACGATGCCTGTGGCATCGGTTTCATCGCCCACATCAAGGGCGACAAGAGCCACTCGATCGTCGACCAGGGCCTGAGGATTCTGCGGAACCTCGAGCACCGCGGCGCCGTGGGCGCCGACAAGCTGATGGGCGACGGCGCCGGCATCCTGATCCAGATCCCCGACGCGCTGTATCGCGAGGAGATGGCCAAGCAGAACGTCGAATTGCCGCCGCTCGGCGAGTACGGCGTCGGCATGGTCTTCCTGCCCAAGGAAAACGCGTCGCGCATCGCCTGCGAGCAGGAGATCGAGCGCTCGGTCGTCGAGGAGGGGCAGGTCGTGCTCGGCTGGCGCGACGTGCCGGTCGACCTCGACATGCCGATGTCGCCGACGGTGCGCGCCAAGGAGCCGGTGATCCGGCAGATCTTCATCGGGCGTGGCGCGGACGTGCTGGTTACCGACGCGCTCGAACGAAAGCTCTACGTCATCCGCAAGTCCTCGGGCCACGCGATCCGGGGCTTGAACCTGATCCACGGCAAAGAGTTCTTCGTGCCGTCGATGTCGGCGCGCACCGTGGTCTACAAGGGGCTGCTGCTCGCCGACCAGGTCGGGGTGTACTACAAGGATCTGCGTGACGAGCGCTGCGTGTCGGCGCTGGCGCTGGTGCACCAGCGCTTCTCGACCAACACCTTCCCCGAGTGGCCGCTCGCACATCCGTACCGCCTGATCGCGCACAACGGCGAGATCAACACGGTCAAGGGCAACTTCAACTGGATGCGCGCCCGCGAGGGCGTCATGAAGTCGGCCGAACTCGGTGACGACCTCAAGAAGCTCTTCCCGCTGATCTACGAAGGGCAGTCGGACACGGCCTGCTTCGACAACGCGCTCGAATTGCTGGTGATGGCCGGCTACCCGATCGCGCAGGCGATGATGATGATGGTTCCGGAGGCGTGGGAGAACCACACGCTGATGGACGAGAACCGCCGCGCGTTTTACGAGTACCACGCTTCGATGATGGAGCCCTGGGACGGCCCGGCGGCGCTCGCGTTCACCGACGGCCGCTATATCGGCGGCACGCTTGACCGCAACGGCCTGCGCCCTGCGCGCTTCATCGTCACCGACGACGACCTCGTCGTAATGGCCTCGGAATCCGGCGTGCTGCCGATCCCGGATGCGCGCATCACCAAGAAGTGGCGCCTGCAGCCCGGCAAGATGTTCCTGATCGACCTCGAGCAAGGCCGCATCATCGATGACGAGGAACTCAAGGACACCTATGCCAGCGCCGAACCGTACAAGACCTGGATCAGCCGCGTCCGCATCAAGCTCGATGAGCTGAAGCTGCCGAAGGGTGCCGCTGCCGCGCCGGCCGAGGAATTGCCGACCGTTCCTCTGCTCGATCGCCAGCAGGCCTTCGGCTACACGCAGGAAGACATCCGCATCCTGATGTCGCCGATGTTGGTCGACGGCGAGGAAGCCACCGGCTCGATGGGCAACGATTCGCCGCTCGCGGTGATGTCGAACAAGAACAAGCTTCTCTACAACTACTTCAAGCAGCTGTTCGCGCAGGTCACCAACCCGCCGATCGATCCGATTCGCGAGGCGATGGTGATGTCGCTCGTGGGTTTCATCGGACCGAAGCCCAACCTGCTCGACAATGTGCACCTCAACCCGCAGATGCGGCTCGAGGTTTCGCAGCCCGTGCTCGATTTCTCGGACATCGCCAAGCTGAGCGACATCGCTTCGCACACGCGCGGCAAGTTCAAGTCGCGCGAGATCTCGATCTGCTATCCGGCGGCCTGGGGCAAGGAAGGCGTCGAAGCGCGCCTGGCCTCGCTGTGTGCGAAGGCTGTCGACGCGGTGAAGTCGGGGCACAACATCCTGATCCTGTCGGATCGGAAGATGGACGCCGACAACGTCGCCATTCCAGCGCTGCTCGCCACGTCCGCCATCCATCTCCACCTCGTCAACAAGGGCCTTCGCACGTCGACGGGTCTGGTCGTCGAGACCGGGTCGGCGCGCGAAGTCCACCACTTCGCGCTGCTCGGCGGTTACGGCGCCGAAGCGATCCACCCTTACCTCGCGATGGAGACGTTGGCCGAGATGGCCAAGGGTCTCACCGGTGACCTGTCGCCGGAGAAGGCGGTCTACAACTTCAAGAAGGCCATCAACAAGGGCCTGATGAAGGTGATGTCCAAGATGGGCATCAGCACCTGGATGAGCTATTGCGGTGCGCAGATCTTCGAGGCCATCGGCCTGAATCGCGCGTGCATCGACAAGTACTTCAGCGGCACGCCGTCGAACGTCGAAGGCATCGGCGTGTTCGAGATCGCCGAGGAAGCGCTGCGCCTGCACAAGCTCGCGTTCGGGGCGGATCCCACCTTGGCGAGCATGCTCGATCCGGGCGGAGAGTACGCGTTCCGCGTGCGCGGCGAAGAGCATATGTGGACGCCGGACGCGATCGCCAAGCTGCAGCACTCGACCAAGGCGAACAGCTATTCCACGTACAAGGAATACGCACAGATCATCAACGACCAGAGCAAGCGTCACATGACCTTGCGCGGCCTGTTCGAATTCAAGTTCGACCCGGCCAAGGCCATCTCGATCGACGAGGTCGAGCCGGCCAAGGAAATCGTCAAGCGCTTCGCCACCGGCGCGATGTCGCTGGGCTCGATCAGCACCGAGGCGCACGCGACTCTGGCCGTGGCGATGAACCGCATCGGCGGCAAGTCGAACACCGGTGAAGGCGGTGAAGACCCCGCGCGCTACCGGCTCGAGAAGAACGGCATCGTCATCAAGGATGGCGACACCATGGCCTCGATCATCGGCAAGGATCAGGTCGAAGCGAACATCCCGCTGAAGGACGGCGACTCGCTGCGTTCGCGCATCAAGCAGGTCGCGGCGGGACGCTTCGGCGTGACCACCGAGTACCTGACGTCTGCCGATCAGATCCAGATCAAGATGGCCCAGGGCGCCAAGCCCGGCGAAGGTGGCCAGCTGCCCGGCAAGAAGGTGTCCGAGTACATCGCCAAGCTGCGCTTCTCGGTGCCGGGCGTCGGCCTGATCTCGCCGCCGCCGCATCACGACATCTATTCGATCGAGGATCTGGCGCAGCTCATCCACGATCTGAAGAACGCCAACCCGAAGGCCGACATCTCGGTGAAGCTCGTCGCCGAAGTCGGCGTCGGCACCGTGGCCGCGGGCGTCACCAAGGCCAAGGCCGATCACGTCGTCATCGCCGGCCATGACGGCGGCACCGGCGCTTCGCCGCTGTCGAGCGTCAAGCACGCCGGTGCGCCCTGGGAACTGGGCTTGGCCGAGACGACGCAGACGCTGGTGCTGAACGGCCTGCGCTCGCGCATCGTCGTGCAGGCCGACGGCCAGATGAAGACGGGTCGCGACGTGATCATCGCCGGCCTCCTCGGTGCGGACGAAATGGGTTTCGCCACGGCGCCGCTGGTCGTCGAAGGCTGCATCATGCTGCGCAAATGCCACCTGAACACCTGCTCGGTAGGCGTGGCGACGCAGGATCCGGTGCTGCGCAAGAAGTTCGCGGGCAAGCCGGAACACGTCGTCAATTTCTTCTTCTTCATCGCCGAAGAAGCGCGCGCGATCATGGCGCAGCTGGGCATTCGCAAATTCGACGACCTCATCGGCCGCTCCGACCTGCTCGACCAGAGCAAGGCGATCTCGCACTGGAAGGCGCGGGGGCTGGACTTCAGCCGCATCTTCTACCAGCCGCCGACCGACGAGCCGCGCTTCCGCACGCTGACGCAGGATCACGGCCTCGACCGTGCGCTCGACAACGAGCTGATCGCGATGGCCAAGCCGGCCCTCGAGAACGGCGAGCGCGTGTCGTTCATCTCGCCGGTGAAGAATCTCAACCGCACCGTCGGCACGATGCTGTCGTCGGAGGTGGCGCGCCGTTACGGTCACGAGGGTCTGCCGGACGACACGATCCACATCCAGTTGCAGGGCACTGCGGGTCAGTCCGCGGGCGCGTTCCTCGCGCGCGGCATCACGCTGGACCTCGTGGGTGAAGGCAACGATTACGTCGGCAAGGGGCTGTCGGGCGGTCGCATCATCGTGAGGCCGAATACCGACTTCCGTGGGCGGGCGGTCGACAACATCATCATCGGCAACACCGTGCTGTACGGAGCCATCGAGGGCGAGGCCTTCTTCAACGGCGTCGCCGGCGAGCGCTTCGCGGTCCGCAACTCCGGTGCGATCGCCGTCGTCGAGGGCACGGGCGACCACGGCTGTGAGTACATGACCGGCGGCACGGTCGTCGTGCTCGGCGGCACCGGTCGCAACTTCGCGGCAGGTATGTCCGGTGGTATCGCCTACGTCTACGATCCCGAGGGCGATTTCGAGGCCAAGTGCAACATGGCGATGGTCGCCGTCGAACCGCTGGCGAGCACGAGTGAGCAGGAAGCCAAGCTCGACAAGGCGCTGTGGCATCGCGTCGAGCGCGGCGGTGCCGCCGAGTCGGACGAGGTGATCCTCAAGACCCTCATCGAGCGTCACTTCCGCTACACCGGGAGCACGAGAGCCCGCACCTTGCTGGACGACTGGAGCAATGCTCGCGAGCAGTTCGTGAAGGTCTTCCCGGGCGAGTACAAGCGGGCGCTGGGCGAGATGTACGGCCCCAAGCCTGCGTCGACCGCGAAGAAGGAAACGGCTACGGCCTGAGAAGACCAACGGCGGGCCGGACTCCGCTCCGGCCTGGCCGACGCAACGCCGGGTTCAGGTCCGGCCTACGCAAACAGACTGAAGAGATAGAGAACGAGCATGGGCAAGGTCACCGGGTTCCTGGAGTTCGATCGGCAGAAGGAGTCGTATCTGCCGGTTTCTCAGCGCGTGAAGAACAACAAGGAGTTCGTTCTCGTCCTCGAGAATGGCAAGGCCAAGACGCAGGCCGCGCGTTGCATGAACTGCGGGACGCCGTTCTGCATGACGGGCTGCCCCGTGAACAACATCATTCCGGACTGGAACGATCTGGTTTACACGCAGGACTATCGCAACGCGCTCGACACGCTGCACTCCACCAACAACTTTCCGGAGTTCACCGGCCGCGTCTGCCCGGCGCCCTGCGAGGCAGCCTGCACGCTCAACGTCAACAACGAGCCGGTCGGCATCAAGTCGATCGAACTGTTCATCGTAGAGAAGGGGTTCGAGAGCGGCTGGATCCTGCCGCAGCCCTCGGCGGTGCGTACCGGCAAGAAGGTCGCGATCGTCGGCTCGGGTCCTGCCGGCCTGGCGGCGGCACAGCAGCTCTGCCGCGCCGGTCACGCCGTCACGGTGTTCGAGAAGAACGATCGCGTCGGTGGCTTGCTGCGCTACGGCATTCCGGGTTTCAAGCTGGACAAGGAGATCGTCGACCGCCGCATCAACCAGCTGAAGTCCGAAGGCGTGCATTTCCGCACCGGTGTCTTCGTCGGCAAGGAACCGCTGAAAGAGATCACGAACTGGGCGAAGGAGACGGTTTCGCCGGAGCAGCTTCTGGAAGATTTCGATGCCGTGCTGCTCACCGGTGGATCCGAGCAGGGACGAGACCTGCCGGTGCCGGGCCGTGACCTCAAGGGCATCCATTTCGCGATGGAGTTCCTGCCGCAGCAGAACAAGGTCGACGCGGGTGACGAGGTGAAGAACCAGCTGCGCGCCGACGGCAAGCACGTCGTCGTCATCGGCGGCGGCGACACCGGGTCCGACTGCGTGGGCACCAGCCGGCGCCACGGCGCGGAAGGCATCGTCCAGTTCGAACTGCTGCCGCAGCCGCCGGAGCAGGAGAACAAGCCGCTGGTGTGGCCCTACTGGCCGATCAAGCTGCGCACGTCCTCGTCACACGAAGAAGGCTGCGAGCGCGATTGGTCGGTGGCGACCAAGCGTTTCGAAGGCAGCAACGGAAAGGTCGAGAAGCTGATCGCGGCGCGGCTCGAATGGAAGGACGGCAAGATGACCGAAGTGCCGGACTCCGAGTTCACGCTCAAGGCCGATCTCGTGCTGCTGGCGATGGGCTTCGTCGCCCCGGCTGCGCAGATCCTGACCGCTTTCGGCGTCGAGAAGGACGCGCGTGGCAACGCCAAGGCCACCACCGATGGCGAGGGTTGCTACAAGACGTCGGTGGACAAGGTTTTCGCGGCGGGCGACATGCGCCGCGGCCAGTCTCTAGTCGTCTGGGCCATTCGCGAAGGCCGTCAGGCCGCGCGGGCCGTGGACGAATTTCTGATGGGCGCGTCCGACCTGCCGCGCTGATCGCCGACGCATCCCGGACGGAGTCCGGGATGTCGAGCCTGGAGGCGGCGTCGGAGCTGCTAGCGTTTTGAGCAGGCGTCCCGGGCTGCGCCCGGGCTACCGGGTGGAACGCAGCGCTCTTACTCGCTCTTCTCGCCGTTGCCCCGCTGCAGCAGGCCGCGCGCGATCTCGCCGGCGCGCTCGTTGAGCAGCCGGATCGTCTCGTAGATATTGCCGACGGTTTCGTCGTGAATCTCGCGCGCCTTGCCGACCGGCTTCTGCAGCGCGTCGATTTTCTCGAGCACGTCGAACGGCATCGTCGCGATGGAGCGGTGGACCTGCTCGACGGTGGTGGCGCCCTCTTCAATCGTCCGTTCGACGATTTCCTGCAGGCTCAGCAATCGTTCCTTGCGCATCGTGTCGCTCCTGAATTCTTTTGCGGATCGGTGACGCCGCCCAGCCAGGTGGCGCACACCGCCGAGATTTCAGCGGCACTGCACCGGGCGGCGTTCGGGATCGTCTTCCAGTTCCTGCAGCCGCGCCAGGATCGCCGGGCGCGACGGCGTGTCGGGGAAGCGAGAGACGAAGGCACTCAACTCCTGCTCGACCGAATCGGCGCCGCCACAGGCGCAGGTTCCCAGTTCGACGGCTTCCTCGAGGTCGCGCACGGCTTGCGCGGTGTACGCGGGATAAGCCTGCGGATACTGGGTCCGGAACGTGCGCCAGCGTTCGTATAACGGTGCGATGAGACCTTCTCCGAAGCGCACGCAGGGCGCGACGCGCGTCGTCAGTCGCAGGTAACTGGGCACCATGTTGAAGCCCCAGCTGGCGCGGTAGACGCGGAAGAAATCCCGATCCTCCGGGCGGCCCTGCCGTTGCGCCAGCTCCGACAGGAAATTGGGATCGGGCTGTGCATACACGTCGCGGCCACGGGCGAGCCGCAGGCCGCGCAGCTGCTGCGCGAGGTAGGCGTAGTCTTCTTCGCTCAGCGCCTCCATCCAGGCCTTCTGCGCGGCAGGATCGACCTGCATCAACTCGTCCTGCGCTGCTTCCGCCGCCGCGAACAGCGGCTCCATCGACACCGGCGGATCGGCTTCCTCGACGTTCGAAAGCGCCGTCAGATAGGCAGTCACCGCCGGCGGCCAGGCTTCCAGCGCGGCGGCAGGACGGATCAGAGGACAGCAAAGCAGCGCGGCGGCGATCCAGCGTAGGGTCACGGTGACGATCCAGACCTTCGGCGATTCGTGGCGGAGCCGCCATTCTGCGTCTAACGGCCCGCTTCGGCACCGTCCGGGTGCAAAATCTTTCCGCGTCCCTCGGGACCCGCTACGCGCGTAGACTTGGAGGAAACCGGCCTTACGAGCCGGAAGGGGGAGATCCTGCAAATGAAGAAGCTGCTCGTCGGCCTGGTCGTCGTGCTGGTCGTGTGTGTCGCCATGCTGGCGCAGACCTTCCGGGGGGCCACGCTCCCGATCACCCAGGACGTCGCCATCACGCTGGTCGTCCCCCCGCAGGTGAAGGGGGTCCAGGTTTCGGCGCTTCATGCCGGGCAGATGGAGTCGATCGCGGCCTTCGCATATCGCGGGGGCGGCTTCGGCGACAAGCGCGTCTTCGGCATGGGCAGCATCCTGGTCAGCCATCCACAGGGCAACCTGCTGTTCGACACCGGCTTCGGAAAGGACGTGGACCTGCACGTGGCGAAGACGCCGCTGCTGATGCGGCTGACGACGAAATACAAGCGCGAGAAAACGGTCGCGGCGCAGCTCGCCGACGCCGGCGTGCCGCTGACCGACATTTCGCGCATCGTGCTCACGCATGCGCACTGGGACCACGTCAGCGGCATTCCCGACCTGCCCGGCGTGCAGATCATGACCAGCCAGGAGGAGGCGCAGTTCATCGAGAGCGACGACCCGATGGCCGCCCTGATTCACGGCTTCCCGGATCTCGCGATTGCCCCGCTGAACTATCGAGAGGGTCCGTACCTCGGCTTTCCCAACAGCTTCGACGTCTTCGGAGACGGCAGCGTCGTGATGGTGCCGGCTCCCGGTCACACGCCCGGCTCGACGATCACCTTCGTCCACACCGAGGACGGCAAGCACTATGCGCTGGTCGGGGATCTGGTTTGGCAGAAGGAGGGCATCGATCTGCCGGCGGAACGGCCCTGGGTGTCGCGCTGGCTGGTCGACAAGGATCCTGCGGCCGTGCGGGGCGAGATCGTGCACATGCACCGGCTGAAGCAGATGTGGCCGGAGCTGGTTATCGTGCCTGCGCACGATCGTCGCGTGTGGGACACGCTGCCGCAGTTCCCGGACGGATTCGTGAGATCGGCGTCAGCGACAACGGCCCCGTAGCCTGCACGAAGTCCGGGGCGTCTTTCGCAAACGAAGCGCAACCCCCGGACTTCGTCCGGGCTACGGGGTATATGGCGTCAGAAGTCGCCGTATACGGCGGTGATCGGATAACGCCGCTCGCGCCCGAACGCACAGCGGGTGACCTTGGGTCCCGGCGGTGCCTGGCGGCGCTTGTACTCCGAGCGCCGGACCAGTCCGGCGACGCGCTTCACGGTCGCTTCCTCGAAGCCCATGGCGACGATCTGCGGGATCGAAGCATTGCTCTCGACGTAGGCTTCGAGGATCGGGTCCAGTACCTCGTACGGCGGTAGCGAATCCGAATCCTTCTGATCGGGCCGCAGCTCGGCCGACGGCGGACGCGTGAGCACCCGCTCGGGAATCACCGGCGAGATCGTGTTGCGGTAGCGCGCCAGCCGGAACACCAGCGTTTTGTAGACGTCCTTGATCGGCGCGACTCCGCCGCACATGTCGCCGTACAGCGTTGCGTAGCCGACCGCCATCTCGGACTTGTTGCCGGTGGTCAAGACGACGTGGCCGAACTTGTTGCTCAAGGCCATCAGCAGCACGCCGCGCGAGCGCGATTGCATGTTCTCTTCGGTCAGGTCGATCGGCCGTCCGGCGAAGGTTTCGTCGAGCGTGCCGGTCAGCGCCTTGAACGTCGGCTCGATCGGCAGCACCGAGTAGCGGATGCCGAGCGCCTCGGCCTCGATGCGCGCGTCGTCGTTGGACATGTCGAGCGTGTAGCGCGAGGGCAGGGACACGCCCCAGACGCGCTCGGGACCCAGTGCGTCCGCCGCGATGGCCGCGACCAGCGCAGAGTCGATGCCGCCCGACAGTCCGATCAGCGCACCGGGGAAGCCGTTGCGCGTCACGTAGTCGCGCACCGACTGCACCAGGCCGCGGTAGACGACGGCTTCCTCGGGCTGCGGCTCGCGCATCGTGCCGCGCATCTCGCCGTCGGCGAAGTCCACCGCGTACAGATCCTCCTCGAAGGTCGGCGCGTGAAACGTCAGCGCGCCATCGGCGCGGATCGCGCGCGAGTCGCCGTCGAACAGCAGATCGTCCTGTCCGCCAACCATGTTCACGTAGAGGATCGGCAGGCGCGTTTCGGACGCGCGCGCACGCAGCACCTGTTCACGCTGCAGCGACTTGCCCAGCGCGAACGGCGAGGCGTTGATGTTGATCATCAGCCGCGCGCCCTGGTCGCGGCTTTCGTCCGCGGGCCGTGGGCCCCAGATGTCCTCGCAGATGCACAGCCCGACCGGTACGCCCTTGATGTCGAACACGCAGGCGCTGCGGCCGGCCAGGAAGTGGCGCTTCTCGTCGAATACGCCGTAGTTCGGCAGCAGGCGCTTGCGATAGCGGCGCACCAGCTGGCCATCGCGGAAGACGGACGCCGCGTTGTAGATGCCTTCCTC
>CAZXXM010000058.1:0-12215 GCA_964644715.1 uncultured Salinisphaerales bacterium | reverse complement strand
GTCTCTCCGCGGGTCACGGGATGGGAGGGCAACATCATGGATCATCACTACACACGCGCGATGCGCTTGCAATAACGCTGACCGACACGCGGAAAGCCCGTTGACGCAGGCGGGGCCGACCGCGATGCTTGTCTCGACTTCTCCCGCGCGCCGCCATGTTTCGTCTCGCCCTGCTCCGGATTGCTAGCGCGGTTCCCACGCTCCTGCTGTTGCTGGCGCTGGCATTCTTCATGATGCGGGTCGCTCCCGGCGGGCCGTTCGATACGGAGCGATCGCTTCCTCCGGAAATCCTGGCCAAGCTCGAGCAGGCCTACCACCTGGATGAGCCGCTGTGGAAGCAGTTTGCACGCTATATCGGTGGCGCCATTCAAGGCGATCTCGGCCCATCCTTCCAGTACTCCGATTTCACGGTCAACCAGCTCATTCTCCAGGGCCTACCGGTCTCCCTGCGTGTGGGCCTGGGAGCCATGGTGCTCGCCCTGTTGTTGGGGTGTAGCGCTGGGATCGTCGCTGCGCTGAGGCACAACCGGTTCTCCGACCACGCGGTGATGACGCTGGCGATGACCGGCATGTCGATCCCCGTCTTCGTGATCGCTCCCCTGTTGATTCTGCTGTTCGCCGTGACGCTCGGCTGGCTTCCGGCCGGCGGCTGGCAGACGGGAGGCCTGCGCGACATGGCGCTTCCGGTCATCGCGCTCGCCCTGCCGCAGATCGCCATCCTCGCGCGTCTGATGCGCGGTTCGATGATCGAGGTCCTGCACTCGAATTACATCCGCACGGCGCGCGCGAAAGGTCTGGCCATGCGTACCCTGATTCTGCGCCATGCATTGCGCCCGGCGTTGATGCCCGTGCTGTCCTACTTGGGCCCTGCCGCGGCCGGCATCATCACGGGCTCGGTCGTCATCGAGCAGATCTTCGGCATTCCCGGCATCGGACGCTACTTCGTACAGGCTGCCCTCAATCGCGACTACACGCTGGTCATGGGGGTGGTGGTCTTTTACGGCACGCTGATCATTCTGTTCAATTTCTTCGTCGATCTGCTGTACGGCGTGCTCGATCCGCGGGTACGCGCCGAATGAGCAAAGTCGAAGCCGCCCTCGCGATTACCGCGTCAGCGCCCGCCGGACGCAGCCTTTGGGCTGACGCGCGACGGCGGCTGTTCGCCAATCGAGCCGCGCTTCTGTCGATCATCATGCTGGCCCTGATGATCCTGCTGATCGTGTTGGGGCCCTTGATCAGTCCGTGGACCTACGAATACATCGATTTCGACGGTGTATGGCGCGCGCCGCCTCAGACCGAGGGCATGCATTATTTCGGAACCGATCAGCTCGGCCGCGACCTGTTCGTGCGCACGCTGGTAGGCGGAAGAATCTCCTTGATGGTCGGTATCGTCGCCACGTTGGTATCGCTGCTGATCGGTGTCGCCTACGGTGCGACCGCCGGTTACTTTGGAGGCCGCATCGATAGCCTGATGATGCGAGGCGTCGACATCCTGTACGCACTGCCATTCATGTTTCTGGTGATCCTGCTGATGGTCGTGTTCGGTCGGCACCTGCTGTTGATCTTCGTCGCGATCGGGGCGATCAACTGGCTGGATATGGCACGAATCGTCCGAGGGCAGACACTGGCGCTGAAGAACCGTGAATTCGTGATCGCGGCTCGCGCGTCGGGGGTCAGCAACGGCCGCATCATCCGTCGCCACATCGTTCCCAACCTGCTGGGTGTCGTCATGGTCTACGTGACGTTGACGATCCCGCAGGTGATTCTCGTCGAATCGTTCCTGAGCTTCCTGGGCCTCGGCGTGCAGGAGCCTGCCACCAGCTGGGGCGCACTGGTGAACGAGGGTGCGCGAGACATGGAGGCCGCACCTTGGGCGTTGGTGTTCCCCGCCGCGTTTCTCGCACTCACCCTGTTCTGTTTCAACTTCATTGGCGACGGATTGCGCGACGCGCTCGATCCGAAAGACCGATGATCGATCCGAGCGCACCGTGACCCTGCTCGCCGTTCACGACCTGACGGTCCGATTCAAAACACCCGAGGGCATCGTACCCGCGGTCGATGGCCTGAGCTTCGCGCTGGCTGCCGGAGGCACGCTCGGAATCGTCGGCGAATCCGGCGCCGGAAAATCACAGACGGCGATGGCGATTCTCGGTCTGCTGGCGCGAAACGCCGAGGTCAGCGGCTCGATCCGCTTCGAAGATCGGGACCTGCTGCAGCTGTCCGAATCGCAGTTGTCGAAGCTGCGAGGCAACCGCATTGCCATGGTCTTCCAGGATCCGATGACCAGTCTCAATCCCTATCTGCGCGTCGAAACGCAGATCGGAGAGGTGCTGGAACGCCATCGTGGCCTCGCGCGAAGCGCGGCGCGAGCGGAAAGTCTGCGCCTGCTGAAGGCGGTGCATATCGCAGACGCCGCGCAGCGCCTGCGCAGCTATCCGCACGAGCTCTCGGGCGGGCAGCGTCAGCGCGTGATGATCGCCATCGCGCTCGCCTGCCAGCCCGCGCTGCTGCTCGCCGACGAGCCCACCACTGCGCTCGACGTCACGGTACAGGCGCAGATCCTGCGCCTGTTCGGCGAGCTTCGGAAGGATTTCGGCGTGGCGATGATCCTGATCACTCACGACCTGGGCGTGGTTGCCGAAGTCTGCGAGCACACGCTGGTCATGTACGCGGGCCGCGCGGTCGAGTCAGGCGCGACGCGGACATTGCTCCGCGCACCCGTACACCCCTACACGCGCGCATTGCTGGAAGCGCGCCCGCGGATCGATTCTCCGCTCTCGGATCGTCTTCTGGCCTTACCGGGCCAGCCGCCCAACCTGCTGCAGCTGCCTGCGGGCTGTACGTTCGCTCCGCGCTGCCCGATAGCGATCGATGTCTGCACGCAGTCCGTGCCGGCGCTGCGGAATATCGAAACCGGCCATCTCGCGGCTTGTATCCGCCTCTGACGCGCTACGGCCCCGGTTTTCCGAGCGGCTCGAAACGCGGTCCGAAATTCCGCAAGTCCGGCATCGGCATGAGGGGATGCCGATCGAACGACAGGACGTAATCGCGCAGTTCCGACAGACACCGCTGCCGCTGTTCCAAGGGCAGATAAGGCACGTGATGCGCGATGAACGGCTCCACGACGGAAAAGCCTGCGTACCCGAGCGTGCCTTGGAAGAAGTGCTTCATCATCCCGGCCGCCAGAGGTCCATGCAGCGAGTCTTCGCCGAACATGTACTCCCGGCCTCCCAGGCTGAACGCGGCGAATGCCTTCTTTCCGGCCATGCCGCCGTTACCGTAGAGCCGCTTGCCGCCGTAGAACACGCCCGAGATGAACACGCGATCGATCCACCCCTTGAGGATCGCCGGGGTACCGAACCAGTACAGCGGAAACGTGAAGCCGATGACGTCGGCTTCGAGGACTTTCGCAATTTCCGTCCTGATGTCTTCTGCAATCGTGCCGGTCTCGTATCCATGACGCTGCTCGAGCGCATACGTCAGGTGATTCGCGTCGTGGCGCTGGCCGAAGTCCTCTGGGCCTGAGACTGGATTGAACTTCATCGCGTAGAGATCGGAGACCGTCACGGTATCGCCGCGTTCCTCGAAAGCCGCGATGGCCGTGTCGCGCATGGCAGAGACGAAGGAATCCGATTCGGAGTGGGCGTGGACGAGCAGGACTTTCATCTGAGGGAATTCCTTTGCGAAGCGTCAGCGGCCCACGTAATGCGGCTTGCGCTTCTCGCTGAAAGCCAACAAGCCCTCGCGCGCATCGGCCGTGCTCGCCATCCGCGCCAGTGCCTGCGCTTCCAGTTCGAGTTGCGCTTCCAGCGGCTGGTCCTGGACCGACAGCAGCAGCCGTCGCACTTCGCCGTAGGCCCTGGTGGGGCCGGAGGCGAGCTGGGTCGCGATCTTTTCGGCATGCGCCAACAGATCGGCGGCGGGCACGATTTCGTCGACCAGCCCCGCAGCGAGCGCCGCCGGGGCATCGATCACCGCATTCCGGAGCAGGAAGTTGCGCGCCCGCGCCAGGCCCATGCGTCGCGAGAACATGATGGAGGCGCTCGCATCGCAGCTGAAGCCGATGCCGGTGTAGGCAGCGGTGTAGCGGGCGTTGTCGGCGCTGACCACGATGTCGCAACCCGCGGCGAATGCCGCCATGCCGCCGGCGCAGACGCCCTGCACCGCGACCACCATCGGCGCGTCCATGCGTTGCAGGCGTGACACTGCGCTATGCATCGTGGCGGTCATGCCCTTGATCAGGCTGGGCAGCCGGTCGAGGTGAGCCACGAAGCTGCCGATATCGCCGCCGTACCCGAAAGCCTTGCCCTCGGCCGTGACCAGCACGACGCGAACGTCATCGCGACAGGACAGCTCGATCGCACGTGCGCTCATCTCGTCGCAGAAGCGTTGATCGATCGGATTGCCGCGCGCCGGATCCGTGAAACGGAGACGGGCGATGCCGTTTTCGATCGTCAGTGCAGTGGCAGTCGGGGTCATGGGCTTCTCGTGGGACGGATGAGTTCGAAGATCGATGGCACAAAGCGACGCGCACGATCACTCGGAACTAGTAATGTTCCCTACGATTATATCCGCCCAGGACGCGGATCCTGCGAGCCTCAGCGCGGGTTCCACTCCGGAGGTCGCGGAGGCGCAGTCCGCACACCGCGTTTGGCGCGCATCTGCGTGGCGATCAGACGCGCCCAGACCGCGAGGTAGTGCTTGCTGTCGGCGGCGGTGACCGAGGCCCGTTCGCCTGCGGCCAGGCCGCTCATCAGCCAGTGGGTCAGCACGAACAGGTCACGCGGCGTCTCCACGCTCTCTCCACGTTTCTCGAAGTAATGTGCGATCGCCCCGTCGATCGTGCGCATCGTGCGCTCCGACAGCGTCTGCATCGCGCGCGCCAGTTCGGAGTCGTGCCGGGCCGCCGAAATCAGCTCGAAATAGGCCCCGAACTGCGGCGTTCCGTAAACTGCTTTCCATGCGCCGTCGACGACCGCGGTCACGCGATTTTCGTCTTCGGCGATCGCCAGCAGCATCTCGCCGAGTACGCGGTACGCGCGGCGCATCAGGAATTCCGTGGACTCCAGGATGAGCGCGTTCTTGGTCGGGAAATGATGCAGGTGGGCACCGCGCGATACCCCCGCACGGCGCACGATCGAACTCACCGTCGTACCCGCGTAGCCGTCGTTCATAAGGCAATGCAGCGTCGCGTCGATCAAGCGCTTGCGCATGGCGTCGCTGCGTTCGGTCTGCGTGCGCCGGGCCTTGCCGCCTGCCGCGCCCTTGGCCCGCGTAGCGGGACGCGAAGCCGTCTGAGAAGAGGTCGGTCTGGGCACGAGGGGCTACCGCGCGATTGACAGGATCGGACGGCGTAATGTTACATACAGTACGTACTGCATGTAAAACGATCCATTACCGGGACGAAGCGACGGTAGTTCCTCGTCCCGATTTCTCCCACTTCTCTCTTTTCTCGATTCGCCTTTCGGAGCCTCCGATGATTCCCCGCACCCTCTTCACCGCCGAGCACGACGACTTCCGCAAGACCGTGCGACGTTTCTTCGACACCGAGATCGTTCCGCATCGCGAGCGATTCGAAGAGCAGCAGCACATCGACCGCGCGCTGTGGAACAAGGCCGGTGAGCTGGGCCTGCTGTGCGCGACGATGCCCGAGGAGTTCGGTGGCCTGGGCGTGGATCGCACGTACAGCGTGATCCTGATGGAAGAGCAGTCCTACTCCGGCGATTCCGGCGCCGGCTTCTCGTTGCACTCCGACATCGTCGCCAACTACATCAACAACTTCGGCAGCAAGGAACAGAAGGCGCACTGGCTGCCGAGAATGGCCACGGGCGAGATCGTAGGTGCCATCGCGATGACCGAGCCGGGAACGGGTTCCGATCTGCAGTCGGTGAAGACCACCGCCGTCGCCGACGGCGACGACTACATTCTCAACGGCAGCAAGATCTTCATCACCAACGGCTACCTGTCCGACCTCGTCGTCGTGGTTGCGCGCACGGGCAACTCCGGTGAAGGTTCGAAGGACATCTCGCTGTTGCTGGTGGAGGCCGATCGACCCGGTTTCACCAAGGGCAAGCCGCTGAAGAAGGTCGGCATGAAAGCGCAGGACACCTGCGAACTGTTCTTCGAGAACGTGCGCGTGCCCAAGTCCAATCGCCTGGGCATGGAGGGCATGGGCTTCATCATGTTGATGAAGGAGCTGGCTTGGGAACGCCTGATGATCGCCATCACGTCGGTGGCGGGCGCGGAAGCCGCGCTGAAGCACACGCTCGAATACACGCGCAGCCGCAAGGTATTCGGCAAGGCGGTGGCGACCTTCCAGAACACCCGTTTCAAGTTGGCGGAAATGAAGGCCGAGCTGGCGATCGCACGTGTGTACGTCGACAAGTGCATCGAGATGCAGTTGAAGAACAAGCTGGGAGTCGACGATGCGGCCACGGCGAAGTACTGGACCTCGGATCTGATGGGCAAGGTCATCGACGAGTGCGTGCAGCTGCACGGCGGCTACGGCTACATGCTGGAGTACCCGATCGCGCGCGCCTGGATCGATTCGCGGGCGCAGCGCATCTACGGCGGTACCAACGAAATCATGAAGGAATTGATCGCAAGAACGATGTAGCGGTGTCGTGACCCGGACGAGGTTCGGGATTTTTCGTCATCCGGATAGGAAAGATCCCGGACTTCGTCCGGGCTGCGTTTTCGAGTTAACCGCCATCGATCTCATGTCTCTCAATCCCCTGCTCAGCGGCGTTCGCGTCCTCGACCTGTCGCGCCTGCTGCCGGGCCCGTTCTGCTCTTTGTATCTCGCGCAACTCGGCGCCGAGGTCATCAAGATCGAAGAGCCCAACGGCGGCGACTACGCCCGCGCTCTATCTGCGGATCTGTTCGACATCGTCAATCGCGGCAAGAAGTCGGTGACGCTGGACCTCCGAAAGCCGGCAGATCGCGAGGCCTTCCTCGAACTGGCCAAGACCGCGGACGTCGTGCTCGAGTCATTTCGCCCGGGCGTGATGGACAAGCTCGGCTGCGGATTCGAGACGGTGCGTGCGCTGAACCCGCGCATCGTCTTTGCGGCGCTCACCGGGTACGGCCACACCGGTCCGTACCGGGAACGCGCGGGACACGACATGAATTACCGCGGCTACGCCGGCGAGCTGGACCAGGTCGGCGCGGCGGGACAGGCTCCGGCGCCCGGCAACTGCCAGGTCGCCGACCTCGCCGGAGGGGCGCTGACCTGCCTGGCCGGCATCCTGGCCGCGTTGTTCGGCGCACGTGCGTCCGGTATCGGCACGTTCGTCGATGCGGCGATGCTCGACGGCACGATGGCGCTGCAGGTCATCGCCCTGTCGACGGTGCGCCAGATGGGGCAGTCGCAGCCGCGCGGGCAGGATTTCCTCACCGGCGCGATGCCGAATTACGCGGTCTACGAATGCGCCGATGGCAAGCATCTGGCGGTTGGCGCCCTCGAGCCGAAGTTCTTCCATGAGGTCGTGCGGGCCGTGAACCGGCCGGAGTTGCTGAAACTGCCGATGGCCGCCGGCCCCAAGGGTGAGCCGCTGCGCCAGGCGCTGGTTGCATTGTTCAAGTCGAAGCCGCGTGACGACTGGGAGCGCGACCTGGCGCATCTGGACACCTGCGTCTCGGCCGTGTTGACGCCGGCAGAGGCGTTGCAGAACGAGCAGGTGCAGGCACGTGGCCTGATCGAGACTCGCAACGGCAAGCCGGTCTTCGGCTTTCCGGTGAAATTCAGCCATGCGAACACGCATGCCGGCGCGAGTCCAAAGCTGGGTGCGGACAATGCCGCGGTGCTGCCGCCTCGAACGGGAGCCACGGCATGAACGACTTCGCGAACGCCGGTTCGTCGCCATCGGACCAGACTCATGAGGGCATCACGCTCGCACCCGCCCCCTGGGATCTGGCGGGGCAGGGCTACATGTTCGCGTTGTGGATGCCGCAGCGCGTGCTCGACGACGGCAGCTTCATACCGCCGCAGACGCCTCGCGCGGGCCGCGGGCGAATCGCGTGGGCCATGTTCGTCGACTACGCCAGCAGCGACGTCGGCCCTTACCACGAACTGCTGTACATCCCGGGAAAGCTGCGTTTCGGCGACGAGGCGAGGCTGTCGATCTCGCGCATCTTCGTGTCGAGCCAGGCCTCGGTCGTGAACGGCCGCTTGAACTGGGGCATTCCGAAAGATCGCTGTGACTTCGATGTCCGCTATGGTTCGCGCGACCAGGTGTCCTTGGTCGGCGAGAACGGGCGCAATTTCGCTGAGATCGAACTCCAGGCCTTCGGCCCGCGGCTGCCGGCGCCGATGCGGTGGACGCCACGGTCCTGGCGCACGCTGTCGCAGGTGCGCGACGGCAAGCGCTACACCTACGTTCCGGAAGCCAGCGGGCACTTCCGCGTTGCTCGCGTGCGGAGCTGGCGATTTGATGCCGCACGATTCCCGGACCTCGCGCAGGGCCGCGTGCTGGCAGCGCTGAAGATCACGGACTTCCACATGCGCTTCCCGGTATCGCAGGTAGAGCCGTTCACGTCGTAACGCAGCCCGGACGAAGTCCGGGGTTGCGCCGACTAGATAGCAACATCCCGGATTTCGTCCGGGCTACCGCGAGGGTGCGAAACGGTGGCTGCTCAGGTGGTCCCGTCGAGAATCAGCTGCGCCACCGCCTCGGGGTCGTCCCACATCGGCACGTGACCCCAGCCTCGTGGCCGGACCCAGCGCGTGTGCGCGGGCAGTTCGTCCGGACGCTGGCAGCTTCGGGTCAACAGCCAGTCGCGCGTGCCGAAAGCCACCGTCAGCGGAACGCGGATGTGCGAACCGCCAGTGAACCGCTCCGACGCCGCCAACGTGGAGTCGAACTCGGCAGCCTCGCGAAAGACCTTTCCGATCGCCAGGGCGTCGTTCGCGTCCACCCGCCACCCGCGCGGCGTCATCGGCAACGCGAAGGCCAGCGTGCGCCCAGCCGGCGAGCGCAACAGGCCGTCGGCCAGCCGCGGAAGGCGCTGCACCAGCAGGCGCGTGGCCTTCAGCGTCAGGCGGACCTGGGGCGGTGCCTGGCGGCCCGCCCACAGGCCGGCCGGCGACAGGGCGACGACCGAACGCGCAACACCCTCGCGTGCCGCGACCAGGGCAAGTTGCCCGCCCAGCGAATTGCCCGCCAGGTCCACCGGCGTGTCGATGTCGAGGTGCTTCAGCGTCCGCACCAGCGAAGCCAGCAGGTTCTCGTGCGTCGGCACCGTGCCCGCGGGTAGCGAAGGCGAGCGACCGAAGCCGGCCAGATCGAATGCGATGACGCGACGCTGCCGGGCCAGGTGATCGAGCACCGGATTCCAGCTCGCATGCGACAAGCCGATGCCATGCAGCAGCACCAGCGGCCGGCCCGAACCTCGTTCGATGTAGTGCCAGGTGGTCGACAAGCGAGATTTCCTTCGTCGAGGGCGATGATTGCGAATTGCGAATCATACGGCTCGTGCGTGCGTCATCCGTTTCTGCGAGGCGGATGGCTTGCTGCCGCGGCACACTCGACGACACCTGAGCCGACCGCGGCGTCCTGTTGCGACTCGTCGGGCATCGCTCATAATCCGGCCCGACCGGCGTCGCGGGGTGTAGACGCGCAGAGTCAGATTCCAACGGGGGAGAAGGGAGTGAACATGCGAGACGTCTCGACGGGAATTCGCGGGGCATGGCTGCTGGGCGCCATGCTGGCCCTCAGCGCCACGACGGCGCAGGCCATCAATTTCAACTTCGGCTCGCAGGGCGAAGCCACGATCAACACGACCATCACGGTCGGCTCCGGTTGGCGCATGGAGAACCGGGCGAAGGATCTCGTCGGCAAGGCCAACCTCAATCCCAACGTCTGCGCCGGCCAGTACCAGTCCTGCCAGGGCTTGTTCCGCGACCAGTCCTTCCCGGCCGCCCGCCTCACCGCCGCCCCGGGCCAGTTCTCGCCGAACTTCGACGACGGCAACTGGAACTACGACAAGGGCGATGTGTTCTCGGCCGTGGCCAAGGCCACGCAGGACATCACGCTGACCTGGGGCGACTACGGCTTCTTCATGAAGTCGCTGTTCTTCTACGACGCGCGCAACAACGACTTCACCGAGTACCACCCGAACATCATCACGCGCGAGAACTATCTCGACGTCGGTCTCAATCCGCTGGGCCCGAACGCCGGCGCCCTGGTGCTCAACCCCATTCAGTACGGCCCCGGCCGTGCGGAGCGCTTCGAGCGCCGTGGCGGCGAGCTGCTGTCGCAGGTGGGCGCCAACTACCAGCTGCTGGACGCGTACTTCTTCGGCAAGGTGGCACTGACCGAAGACAAGGACCTGACGATCAAGCTCGGCCGCCAGATCGTGAACTGGGGTGAATCCACGCTGCTGGTCATCAACTCGATCAACCAGGCGCAGCCGGTGTCGGCGTCCAACTTCGGCCGCATCGGATTCCAGGTGGAAGAGGTCTTCACGCCGGTGGGCATGGCCTACGCCAGCTTCGAGCCCTTCCAGAACGCCACCCTCGAAGCCTACTACCAGCTCGAATGGCAGCCGGTCGAAGCGCCCGCGCCGGGCAGCTTCTTCTATCTGTCCGACGTGATCGGCACCGACAACGCCGTGAACTACGCCTACGTGCACTTCGGTGGATCCGCCGAGGACCCGGAAGGCCTGGGCACGCCGCTGTACAACCCGCTGTCGGGCGTCACGCCCACGTCGCTGAAGATCGACCGGCTGAAGGACAACGAGGCGCGAGACAGCGGCCAGTACGGCATCGCGTTCCGCTACTACGCCGAGAACTTCAACAACGGCACCGAGTTCGCGTTCTATTTCATGAACTACCACTCGAAGCTGCCGTACGTCAGCACGTTCGCCACGCAGGCGAGCTGTGCGCGGCGCGAGGGCAATGCCCTGGGCGTGGACGCGTACGACACCGTCAGCTTCCTGGCCACCTGTCCGGATCTTCCGGTGCTGGCGGGCAGCCCTTACCTGGCCGCCTCGGACGCGGTGCCGCTCGACACCGTCAAGCTGCTGACCGAGTACCCGGAAGACATCAAGCTGTTCGGTGTCAGCTTCAACACCACGCTGACGCTCGGCTCGGTGGACCTCTCGCTGCAGGGCGAGGTGGCCTACCGACCGGACCAGCCGCTGCAGGTCGACGTCGAAGATCTCGTGTTCGCCGCGTTCGGGCCGACGCTGACGCGTTGCCACGATCGCTCGCTGCAGCACAATCTGCTGCCTGGCCAGGCCGCTCTCGGCAGCGCCCTGCTCGATGGCCTGGTCAACAACCTCAACGCGTTGGGCCTGCCCGTCGGCGTTCCCAACCTGCTGGCTTCCGAGGGTTGCGTGGGCAGCACGAGCGGCATCGGCTACGGCGAAAACGGCGGACTGATTCCCTACGCGCCCAGCGACGCCAATCCCTCGCTCGGCCCGGACACGTTCGACCTGCTGATCGGTCACGCGCCGGGATCGGCGCGCTCGTTCCCGGCCTTCGTCACGGCCTATCGCGGAACGCCGGTCGGCGAGAACGCGCCCTGCACGGCGGAATTCATCGGGGAGCGCAAGCTCGACCCGGCCTCCGCCACCGACACGCGCGTCCGCAATCCGAACTTCAACGGCTATTCGCGCAGCGACGCGTGCTACATCCGCGGCTGGGAAACCTTCGACACGTTCAACTTCATCCTCGGCGCCACGCACGTCGCCGGTGCCACGGACAAGATCAACATCATCTTCGCCGACCAGATCATCACGCTGTTCGAAGTCGGCGCGATGTGGATTCCGAACCTGCCTGATCTCGACGAACTGCAGATCGAAGCCCCCGGCACGTACACGCACGCCAGCGCGGGCGCCGACGGCAGCGGTGCCGACGGCTCGCAGCAGGCCTGCTCGGGGAACCAGGCCTGCGTGGTCGGTCCCGACGGCCTTCGCTTCAATCCGCACCAGCAGGACCGGTCGCAGTTCGTCGACAAGGTCTCGTTCGGCTACGACATCATCCAGCTGATCCGCTACGAGAGCGTGCTGCCCGGCATCTCGCTGCAGCCGCAGCTGATCTGGAAGCACGACGTGTACGGCAACTCGCCCGGTCCCGGTGAAAACTTCATCAAGGATCGCCGCTCGCTGTTCACGCTGCTCGAGGCTCGCTACAAGTCTTCGCTGTCGGTGAACGTGGGATACCAGTTCTACTTTGGTGCCGGCGAGCAGAACCTGTACCGCGACAAGGATTT
>CAZXXM010000057.1:0-12314 GCA_964644715.1 uncultured Salinisphaerales bacterium | reverse complement strand
TCTGGCGCACGACGCGCGACAGGCGCTGCACCTGGCGCGAGAACGGCACCATCAGAGTGCCCATCAGGGCCTGCTGCACCTCGGTGTTGATGCGGCCTTGCTGCACCAGCAGGCCTTCGGCCTCGGCGCTCGAGGTGTCGAGCGAGGCGTGCAGTGAGCTCAGATCCGACACCGATTCCGCCAGCGCGCGCGAGAGTTCCTGCATGCGCGAGTAGCGGTCCATCTCCAGCGCGTCGAACTGCGAAGAGTCGTAGCGATGATCGTCGTCGCCGCGGGAGAAGCCGCGCGCGGCGATCTGCGCCTCGGTCTCGACCTCCATCAGGCGCAGCTGCTCGCGCACGCGGGTGATGGTCTGCGCCATTTCGGACAGCGAACTGCCGAGCGTGGCGTGGTTTTCTTCCAGACGTGAGCGATAGATCGAAATCTCGCCGGCCTGGTTGAGCATGGCGTCGAGGCGCTCGACCGGGACGCGAACGGCTTCGCGCCGTGCTTCGGATGCGGCAGCTTCCTCCTGGGGCTTCCAGAAGAGTTCTGGATTCCAGCCGTTCGATGCGTCGGCCGCCTCGGGCGGCGGCGAATCGGCCTCGGTGGGCTCGACGATCGCAGCGGCTTGCGGCTCGAGCGGCGCCGCCGGTTCGAGCGGGGCCAGCTCGGACGCCACGATCGAAAGTTCGAACGCATCGGCTTCGATCGTCGCGACCGGCGGTTGCACCGGCTCCGGCGGATTCGCCGCGGCGAAGGATTCGAGGAATTCGTCCGGCGTCTCGCGGACCGGCTCCGCCCGTACGTGCGCGTAGATCCGGTGCAGCTGATCGAGACCGGCGCCGATATCGTCCAGCGCCCAGGCCTGGACCTGTCCTCCGTCGCGCTCCAGTTGATCGAGGCGGGTCTCCAGCGCATGCGCGGCGTCACCCAGCGACGCCAGGCCCGCCATCCGCGCACCGCCCTTGAACGTGTGCAGGTCGCGCTGCATCTCGCGGGAGAAGTGCGGATCGTCGGGCTGGTCGCGCCACTGGCCGAGCAGGTTTCCGAGCGACTCGAGCAATTCGGCCGCCTCGGGCTGGAAGATCGCCAGCAATTCCGGATCGACCGGCTCGGCGAACTCGGCTTCGGTGGCCGGTAGCGGCGCTTCGTCGTCGCTCTCCGAGGCTGCGGCCCACACTGCCTCGAATTCCGCGAGCGACTGCGCCGTCGGCTCGCCACCGGAGACCTCGATCCCGGGCGAATCGCTGCCCGCCAGATCGAAAACGTCGATGCCAGCCTGCGCCGCGCCCGCCTCTTCGAGGCGCGCCAGAACGCGATCCGCCGCGCCGGTTCGACCGCGCCGGGCCTCGTCGATCAATTCGTGCAGGCCGTCCACCGCCACCTGCAGCCGTGCGCGGAAGCGTTCGCGACCAGGCCCGTCCGCGTCGTGGGCCATCTCGGTGGCCGTTTCCAGCCGGTGAGCGACCTCGCCGATGGAGTCCAGACCGGCGACGCGCGCGCTGCCCTTGAGCGTGTGAAGCGCCCGCAGCCAGGCCCCGAGCAAGGCCGGGTCGGCAGGGTTCGCGGCGATCGCTTCCGACGCACGTTCGAGTTCGTCGACCAGCTCTTCGCCTTCCAGCAGGAAGATCTCGACAAGTTCGCGGTCGGGCTCGACGCCATGGTCCTGCGCGACGGGCGACGCGTCTTCGCGGTCGGCCGGCGTGACGTCGTCGAGCGAGGACATCAGCGCGAGGCACTCGGCGCCGTCGCCGGTGAGTTTGCCGTCGCGATACTGGTCGAGCTGCGTGTACAGGCCTTCGACGACCTGGCCCATGACGTCGAAGAAGCGCCGTTCCGGCGGCGGGGTATCGCTCATCGAGCCCAGCCGCAGGTTCAGCGCCTGGGCGACGGCGGCGATCGGCCCGCAGTGCGCCATGCCGGCTGCACCCTTGAGCGTGTGGATCGTCGTCTTCAGCGAACGGACGTAGCCGGGAGCGTCCGGCGCCCTGGCCCAGGCCCGCAGATCGGATTCGAATCGCTGCACGAGGTCCAGCGCCTCGAACGCGAAGACCTCGGCGAGCTGGTGGTCTTCCTCGGTCTCGCCGGACTCGCGGTTTGTTCCGGCGCGGATCGCCTCGACGCGGTCGAGCCAGGGCCTGGCATCCATACCGCCTGCGCCGGGATCGCCGAGCCGGCGGGTCCATTGGCTCAGCACGTTGCAGCAGTCGTCGATCAGCGATAGCCCGTCGGTGTTCAGCGGCTGATGCGAACGGTGCAGCACGTCCAGATAGTTCTCGAGGCTGCCCGACAGCTCGCCGATCGCCTTGGCGCCGATGGCCATCGCCGCGCCACGCAGCGTATGGAACGCTCGCACGACCGGCTCGGGAATCGCGTACTGGCCGACGCTTCGATTCTGGTCGGCCACCCATCGGGCGATCATCTGCAGCCGCGCCGTGGCATCGCTGCGGAACACCGCGGTCAGATCGGATTCGTCGTCTGCCTCGCCGCCCGCCGCGAGGCGCCGTGCCTGCTCCGCGAGCCGGGAGGCGGCGTCCGGCGGCGGCGTGTGGTCGCGGAACGCCGCGATCATCGCCGGCACCAGCTCCACCGCTTCGCGCACTGCGTCGCGCACCGCCTGCGACTGCACGATCGTGCGATCGAGGCAGCGATTGAGCATGCTCTCGATCGCCCAGGACATTTCGCCGATATCGACGGCGCCGACCATGCGGCCGCTACCCTTCAGTGTGTGGAACGCGCGCCGGATCGTGCCCAGCACGTCGCGCTCGTCGGGGTGGCGCAGCCAGCGCGGCAAGGCCCGCTGCAAGGTCTGCAGGACTTCTTCGGCCTCTTCGATGAAGACCTCTCGGATCTCCGGATCGACGTCGGCCGGCGCGAACGCGACCGGCGGCGTCTGCGCCGCCATGGCCGGCGAGGGCTCGCGGTCAGGCGCGGCCGGTTCGACGGCCGGTGCCGGCTCGGCCGGCGGCACTTCCTTGGGTTCGGGGAGCGGCTCGCCGATCAGGTGGAACTCGGGCGTGACGATCGGCGCCGGCGGCTCCGGTGGCGGCGCGCTCCCCTTCTCGGGCGTCTTGTATTCGACGATGGCCAGTTCGAACGGCATCGCGGCTTCCGCCGGCGGCGCGGCCTGGGCGGGATCTGCCTCCATGGCGTCAGGCACGCTCTCGACGAGCGCCGCGATCTTGGCCAGGACCGGCGGCGCACGAAGCTGGCCGATCGTCTTGGCGAGCTTCTCGAGAACGCCGTCGGCGCCCGGCAGGCCGTCGCGCCGCATCTCGATGTAGTACTCGATGGCCGCGATGGCGTCGGCGAAACGGCCGGCCGAGGTGTTGCTTTCGCGGACCTGCGGGAAATCGGGGGACTGCACGAATTTCAGGACGTCGAGAACCAGCTCCTCGGCGCGTTCCATCGACAGCATGCGGAAGCCCGCCGCGATCTCGTCGAGCATCCGCGCCGCGTCCGGCAGCCCGAAGACATCGTCGGTCTTGATGTAGGCCTCGACGTAGGTCTTGACCCGCGCCAGGTTGACCAGCGATTCGCGCAGCAGCGCGGCGGTGCCCTCGCGCAGATCCGCGATGGCGATCTTTTCCGGCGCGTTCGAAAGATTCGGCGCCGGCTGCAGCTGCCGGTACAACGCCGATTCGAGCGACAGGTCCACCTGCAGTACGGCGGTGGCGAATTCCATCCACGCCGCCGGATCCGACTCGCCCGCGTCGCGCAGGGTCTCCACCGGTTGCGCCAGCGCCTGGCTTTCCGCCGACAGGCCCAGTACGAGCAGGGTATCGGCGACGCGCTTGAGCAGCTGGGCGGTGCTCTCGAATTCCTCGCGCGACGCCCCGGCGCGAAGCGCCACGTCGATGCTGTCGCGGACCTCCACAAGGTCCGCACGCAATTCTTCGGCGACCCGCACGAGCAGGCCGGTGCTGGCGCCGCGCAGCCGCGCGCGGCAGCTCTGCACGACCTCCAGGGTCGGCAGCCAGGTATCGAGCTGCAGCGCGCGCCGCAGCGCGCTGACGCGCGGCCCGGTACCACTCGAACGTCCGACATAGAACAGCAGCCGCAGCGAGACGTCGCTCATCTGCTTGACCGCGGCGGCCTCGCCCACTTCGGCGAGGATCTTCATCAGCTGGCCGGCGCGGCCGAACTGGCGCTTGAGCTCGAGCGTGTCGTCCAGCGCGCGCGACAACAGGGCCTCGACACAGGCCGCCGAGGTGCGCCACAGCTGGTGCAGCGCGCGCTCGCGCGAAGCATCGGCCAGGATCTCGGAGATGCGGCCGATCCTCGACAGCGCCTGCACGCTGTCCTGATCCTTGAACCAGGACAGCAGCGAGGCCGCGAACACCGGGTGCAGACGCGCGGCCTCGGCCATCGCATCGGCCTCGCTGCGATAGCCCGACGCCCGATCCAGGTGCAGGCCGAGCACGCGGAACTGCGCGACGAACAGATCGTCCTCGGTCAGCAGGCTCTTGCCGCGCGCCAAGCGAAGCTCGTTGACGATCGGCTGCAGGACCAGCGCGCTGTCGCTCTGGCCGCTCTGCAGGACGTCGAGATAGTCGGTGGCCTGGACGCAGGCACCGACGACGGCCGAATACGCCGGATCCGCCTCGTGCAAAAGGCCGCTACCCAGGTCCTGGACGGTCTGCTTCATTTCCTCGGCGAGCAGCGCGAGGCCGTAGGCCTGGATCAGCACCGCTGCGCCACGCACCTCGTGCAGGTGATGCAGTGCCTTGTTAAGCGCCCCCGGATCCTTCCGATTCTCGGAGTGCTGCTCGACGAGCTGGCTCGCGTGCTGCAGGTTCTCGTTGAGTTCGCTGCGGACCCAGTGCAGGCCGGCGGCGACGCCGCGCGCCCGCGTGGCGTTGTGGATGTCGAGCTGGGAGGCCTGTTCGTTCATGCCGTCACCAGCCCGCGCGCCGCAGGGTTTCGGACTGGGCCAGCTTGTGCAGGCTCAGCACCTGCCAGGACCGGCCCTCGCGCACGAAACCGCCCAGGACGTACGGCGCCATCACGTCGCCCGGCGCGAGTTCCGCAGGCGCCTGCTCGGACGCCGTGAACTGCCGGTATCCCGCGACCTCGTCGACGAGGAAGCCGGCCGGCATCTGGTCGGAATTGAGCACGAGCACGCGCGCCGTCCGGCCACCGGCACTGCCCTCGCCACCGCCCAGCAGGCCCAGGTCCACCAAGGTCAGCAGGCTGCCGCGCACGTTCGCGACACCCGCCAGCCAGGGCTTGGCATTGGGCACGCGAGTGACGCGCGGCGGCGGGATGACTTCGCGCACGTCGTCCTTGGGCGTCACCAGCCAGCGTTCGCCCTGGCGGAAGGCCAGGCCCTGCCAGACGGGACCGGTTCCGGCCGCCGCATCCGAGCGCATCGCGCGCAGACGGACATCCAGTTCCGCGAGCAGGCGATACGGGTCATCGCGCAGTTCGCGCAGATTTGCGCTCATTTGCGAAGGTGCGTGCGCACCGCGCCGATCAGCTCGTCGCGCGTAAACGGTTTGGTGAGGTATTCGTCGGAGCCGACGATGCGGCCGCGCGCGCGATCGAAAAGGCCGTCCTTGGACGAGAGCATGATCACCGGCGTCGAGGCGTAGCGGGGGTTGGCCTTGATCAGCGCGCAGGCCTGATACCCGTCGAGTCTCGGCATCATGATGTCCACGAAGATCAGCGCGGGATGATGATCGGCGATCTTGGCGAGGGCTTCGTAGCCGTCTTGCGCCGTCACCACCGAGAAGCCTTCCTTCGCCAGCAGGGTCTCCGCTGTCCGGCGGATGGTCTGGCTGTCGTCGATGACCATGATCTTCGCCGCTTCCGCTGTCGCCACAGTCAATCCCTCGCTCACTGGCGCCGCCGGCGAGTGCCGCGGCGAAGTCGCCCCGGTCGATCTCCCTTTGTTATGCCGGATATTTAGCACAACCATCGCGACGCGCCTACGTCCGCTTCGATGCTCCGTTACGCTAGACGCAGACCGCCAATCCGGACCGATCATGCTCGGCACCATCCCACAGCTTTCCACTGCCAACACGTCCCCCCTGCTCAAGTTCGAAGAGCAGCTGATCACCCGCAGCGCCGACATCGAAGCCTGGTTTCGCGCCCAGTGGCTGAAGACGCCGCCGCCGTTCTATTGCTCGGTGGACCTGCGCAACGCCGGCTTCAAACTGGCGCCCGTCGACACCAACCTGTTCCCCGGGGGCTTCAACAATCTCGACGAGAATTTCTCGTCGCTGTGCGTGCAGGCGATCCAATCCGCCGTCGAGCGCGCCTGTCCCACCTGTACCGGTGTGCTGCTGGTGCCGGAGAACCACACGCGCAACAAGTTCTACCTGGAAAACGTTGCGACGCTGTTCGAGATGATCCGCGAGGCCGGCTTCCACGTGCGCATCGGCACCTTGCTGCCGGAGATCCGCGAGCCGACGACGCTCAAGCTCGAGATCAGCGGCCGTGAACTCCTGTTCGAACCGCTGGTGCGGGACGGCGACCGCGTGAAGGTGGGCGATTTCTCGCCCTGCCTGGTCTTGCTGAACAACGATCTGTCCGGCGGCATCCCGCCGGCCCTGCAGGGCATCAAGCAGACCATCATTCCCCCGCTGGGCGCCGGCTGGCATGCGCGCCTGAAGACGCAGCACTTCGGCTATTACCGCGACGTCACCGCCGAATTCGGCAAGGTCGCCGGCATCGATTCCTGGTGGGTGGATCCGCTGTTCCGCAACTGCGGCGAGATCAACTTCATGAAGCGCGAGGGCGAGGAGTGCCTGGTCAGCAATGTGGAGCTGCTGCTCGAGGACATTCGCGAGAAGTACGCGGAGTACGGCATCGCCGAGGAACCCTTCGTCATCATCAAGGCGGACGCCGGCACCTACGGCATGGGCGTGATGACGGTGCGCTCGGCTTCCGACGTGCGCGAGATGAACCGCAAGGCGCGCACGCACATGAGCAGCGCCAAGGAAGGTCGCGATGTCACCGGTGCGATCATCCAGGAAGGCGTGCACACCTTCGAGACCTGGGGGCCGGACAACCACACGGCCGAGCCGGTGGTCTACATGATCGACCGCTTCGTCGTCGGCGGCTTCTACCGCGTCAACGAGAAGCGCGGCAACCAGGAAAACCTCAACGCGCCGGGCATGAGCTTCAAGCCGCTGGCCTTCGAATCCTGCTGCAACCATCCGGACCTGTCGCAACAGCCGGACGCCAAGCCGAACCGCTTCTACGCCTACGGCGTCGTCGCCCGTCTGGCGCTGGTGGCGGCCGCGCGCGAGATCGCCGGGCTCTCGCGGCCGGTGACGACGGGCTGACTCGCGTAGCCCGGACGAAGTCCGGGAATGGTTTCTCGAAGTACGGAGCGCGACCCCGGACTTCGTCCGGGCTACCGATGCGGTCGCGTTTCCGGTCTGGCAGTACGATGCAGGCCGGCCTCCGGATCTCGAAGATGAACAGCACCCCCAGCCGAACGCTCGGCGTCGTCATGGACCCGATCGGTTCGATCAAGCCGTACAAGGACACCACGCTGGCGCTGATGCTGGCGGCGCAGAAGCGCGGCTGGTCGCTGCGCTATCTCGAACAGGGCGATCTTTACGTGCGCGACGGCACCGCCTTCGGCCGCGTCCGCGCCGTCGAGGTCCACGACGACAAGAAGCACTGGTACGACTTCACCGGCGAGCCGCAGGTCACGCCGCTGGGCCGTCTCGACGTGATCCTGATGCGCAAGGATCCGCCGTTCGATCTCGACTACATCATGAGCACGTACATCCTCGACCGCGCGGCGGTCCAGGGTTCGCTGGTGCTCAACCGTCCGCAGAGCCTGCGTGACTGCAACGAGAAGCTCTACACGGCCTGGTTCCCGGAACTGTCGCCGCCGACGCTGTTCGCGCGCGATGCCGCGACGTTGCGCGCCTTCCATGCCGAGCACGGCGACGTCATCTACAAGCCGGTCGACGGCATGGGCGGCAGCGGCATCTTCCGCGTCGGACGCGACGGCCTGAACCTGGGCGCCGTCATCGAGGAGCTCACCGACCGTGGCAGGAGGATGATCGTGGCGCAGAAATATCTGCCGGCGATCGTCGACGGCGACAAGCGCATCCTGATGGTCGACGGCGAACCGGTCCCGTACTGCCTGGCACGGGTGCCGATGGCCGGCGAGACGCGCGGCAACCTGGCGGCCGGCGGCAGCGGCCGTCCGCAGCTTCTGTCCGACGCCGACAGGCGCATCGCTGCGCAGGTCGGACCCGAGCTCAAGCGCCGGGGCCTGATGTTCGTCGGCCTGGACGTCATCGGCGAGCACCTTACGGAGATCAACGTGACCAGCCCGACCTGCGCGCGCGAGATCGACGCGGCGTACGGCACCGACATCGGCGGCATGCTGATGGACGCCATCGATCGTCGGCTGTCGAACACCGGCCAAACCCTTATTGCCTGAACGCCGAGGCGGCCGGATACTCGGCGCATGGCTATCCGTATTCCCGTCGCAACCGTCCGCCGCCTGCGGGATCGCACCGGCGCGACGCTGGCCGCCTGCAAGCGCGCGCTCCAGGCGCACGAGGGCGACGAGGACAAGGCCGAGGCGCAGCTGCGCACCGATACCGCGCTCGACGGTGACGCTCCCTCGCTGAAGAACCAGTTCCTGGTCGCGATGCCCGGCCTCGAGGACGACAACTTCAGCCACACCGTGTCGCTGCTGTGCGAGCACAACGACAACGGCGCGATCGGGCTGATCATCAACCGCCCGACGGACCTGAGCCTGAGCGCGATGCTCGACCAGATGGGCGTCAAGCACGAGTCGGCCGACGTCGACGAGCACGTGGTGTTCTGGGGCGGCCCGGTGCAACCCGAGCGCGGCTTCGTCGTGCACAAGGCGCCCGGCGGCTGGGAATCCTGCATGCCGATCAGCCGGGACCTGTTCATCACGACGTCGCGCGACGTGCTCGCCGCGATCGGCGAAGGCCGCGGTCCGAAGGAATTCCTCGTGACGCTCGGCTACGCCGGCTGGAGCGCAGGTCAGCTCGAAAACGAGATCCTCGCCAACTCCTGGCTCAACACGCCGGTCGATGCGAGCGTGCTGTTCTCGACACCGGCTCGCAGCCGCTGGCAGTCGGCCACGCGCCTGCTCGGGCTCGACGTCACGCAGCTGAGCAGCGGCGCCGGCCACGCCTGAGGCTGGACCGGGATCCGGTCCAGAGCCTTGGCCACCTATCTCGCGTTCGATTTCGGTCACAAGCGCATCGGCGTGGCGGTCGGCGATCGCATCACGGGTACCGCGCGCCCGCTGCCCACGATCTCCAACGCGAACGAACCGGACTGGAAAGCCCTGCTGCGCGTGATCGCCGAGTGGCGGCCGCAGGCACTCGTCGTGGGGCTGCCGCTGGACGACGACGGTTCGGAGCAGGACATCACCGCGGCCGCGCGCCGCTTCGCCGCGGAGCTGGGCCGTCGCAGCACGCTGGCCGTGCATCTGGCCGACGAGCGCTTCTCGTCGCGCGCGGCCGACGATGCGCTGCGCGATGCCCGCTCCAGCGGCCGCATGACACGCCGCGTGCGCAAGGGCGATCGAGACGGCGAAGCGGCGCGCGTGATCCTCGAGCAGTGGATGCAATCAGGCACGGACCGCTCCGTCGACCATTCGTAGCCCGGACGAAGTCCGGGCCGACCTCCGTAATTTTTTCGACGCCTCGCGACCTGTTCCGGTACGAGGTTGTCTAGAATGCGGCCCTGACATGACTTCGTCCCTCCAACTCGACCAGCACGGCCGCCTGCGCCATTTGCTGACGATGGACGGACTGCCGCGACAGCTGCTGACGGACATTCTCGATCGCGCGGCGCACCTGGCCGAAGCGACGTCCGGCGCGGACAAGAAGCTGCCGAACCTGCGCGGCCGCACCATCGTGAATCTCTTCTTCGAAGCCTCGACGCGCACGCGTTCGACGTTCGAGGTCGCGGCCAAGCGCCTGTCGGCCGACGTCATCAACCTGCAGGTGTCGTCTTCGAGCACCTCGAAGGGCGAAACCCTGCTCGACACACTCAAGACGATGGAGGCGATGCAGGCCGACCTGTTCGTCATCCGCCACGATGCGAGCGGCGCGGCCCACTTCTTCGCCCAGCACGCGGCGCCCGGCGTGGCGATCCTCAATGCCGGCGACGGCCGCCATGCGCATCCCACGCAGGGCCTGCTGGATCTGTACACGATCCGTGCGCACAAGGGCGCGCCGGAAAACCTCAGCGTGGCGATCGTCGGCGACGTGCTGCACTCGCGCGTCGCGCGCTCGGACATCCACGGCCTGCGCATCCTCGGCTGCAAGGACATCCGCGTGGTCGCGCCGCCGACCCTGATCCCCGCCGGCATCGAACAGATGGGCGCCCGCGTGTTCCACCAGCTCGACGCCGGCCTCGACGGCGTCGACGTCGTGATCCTGCTGCGCCTGCAGACCGAGCGCATGCTCGGCGCCTTCCTGCCGTCGCTGGGCGAATTCCATCGCGACTTCGGCCTGACGCGGGAACGCTTGAAAAAGCTCAAGCCCGACGCCGTCGTCATGCATCCGGGCCCGATCAACCGCGGCGTCGAGATCGCCGGCGAACTCGCCTACTCGGAGCGCTCGCTGATCCTCGAGCAGGTCGCCAACGGCATCTCGGTGCGCATGGCGGTCATGGACATGATCCTGGGCAACAACGGGGAATCGAAGAGCGCTTCCGCGGAGACCCCGCGATGAATCCGGTCCCTTCCGACTCGCTGCTGTTCGAGGGCGCCCGCGTCCTCGATCCGGCCAGCGGATTCGACGGCGCCGCGTTCGTCGCCGTCCGCAACGGCCTGATCGAAGCCGTCTCGGCCACGCGGCCCGCCGGAACCTTCGACCGGACCATCGACGCGCGCGGGCAGTGGCTGATGCCCGGCATCGTCGACGTCGCGGCCCGCTTCCGCGAGCCCGGCGCCTCGCACAAGGCCACGTTCGCCAGCGAGACGCGCGCCGCGCAGTCCGCCGGCATTACCGCCGTGACGATTCCGCCGGACACCAAGCCTCCGATCGCGAATCCCGCGGTCGTCGACCGCATCCGCGGCATCGCCGACCGCGCCGGCGGGCTGGACGTCTATCTGCTCGGCGCGCTGACCCAGGACCTGGCCGGCGAGTCGCTGGCCGAGATGAGCGCGCTGCGGCAGGCCGGCTGCGTCGGCGTCAGCAACGCGGCCTCCGGCCTGCGTGATTCACTGGTCGGGCGCCGGGCGCTGGACTACGCGCAGGGCCTGGGCCTGACGGTCCACGTCTTCGCGCAGAACCCGGCGCTGGCCAATCGCGGCTGCGCGCACGAAGGTCCGATCGCCACGCGCCTGGGCTTGGCGCCGATCCCGGTCGCCGCCGAAGTCTCGGCGATCCGTTTCTGGATCTCGCTGGTCGAGGACACCGGTGCCGCCGTGCACTTCGGCCGCCTGTCGACCGCCCGCGGCGTCGAGATGGTCGGCGCGGCGCAGAAGATCGGCCTGCCGGTCAGCGCCGACGTGGCCGCACACCAGCTGTTCCTGACCGCCGACGACGTCGCCGGCTTCGACGCGATGTGCCACGTGCTGCCGCCGCTGCGCTCGGCCGAGGATCGCGACGCGCTGCGTGCCGGCGTCTCGCAGGGCCTGATCGCTGCGATCTGCTCCGATCACCAGCCGCACGAGCCGGACGCCAAGATCAATCCGTTCCCGCTGACCGAACCGGGAATCTCCGGCCTCGAAACGCTGCTGCCGCTGACCCTGCAACTGGTGCAGGACCGCATCCTCGGTCCGCTGCAGCTCGCCGAGCGCCTCGCGCTCGGACCGGCGCGCGTGCTCGGCATCGCGGCCGGCTCGCTCGCGCCGGGCCGACGCGCCAATCTCGTGCTCGTCGATCCCTCGCGCCCCTTCGAACTGCACGGCGGTCGCATGCTCAGCGCCGGGCGCAACACGCCTTTTCTAGGCCGCGAACTGCCCGGCCGCGCCAGCCTCACGCTGCACGCGGGAACGATCGTTCATCGTGCGGACGATCCACGCTGAAGCCCGCTGAACCGCGTGGCCAGCCGTGTATAGTTCGGACGTTCGCGCGGGGGCGCGCATGAAGGTCCGTCGTAGACGCGCGTGAGCAAGGAGAGGGACCGATGGCACGGGTGATGGTCGTCGAAGATTCGCCGACGGATGCGCTGAACCTGAGGAACATCCTGCAGAAGGCCGGTCACACGGTCATCGAGGCCAGCAGCGGCTCGGACGCGATCCCGCGGATCAAGTCGGAACGGCCGGACTGCGTCGTCATGGACGTGGTCATGCCGGGCATCAACGGCTTCCAGGCAACGCGCACGCTGTCGCGCGACCCGGAGACCGCGGCGATTCCAAT
>CAZXXM010000056.1:0-12393 GCA_964644715.1 uncultured Salinisphaerales bacterium | reverse complement strand
TTCCAGGCTGTTACGAAACTCCCGGACGACGAGCTGGGGTTAGACGGCTGGGCGAGAAAAAGCGGAGATGCCGGTTACGCTGGCATCCAGTTTTGGGTCAGCCTCTGCGCACCAAGTGCTTTGATCATGCGTTTGAGGTTGTAAGCCATCACCGCGATGCTCATTTCCGCTTGCGCACCCCGGGTTCCACGCAGCAGCAAGCGCGGCAATCCCAAAATCTTGTACTTCAGATCGGCAAAAGCCAGCTCGACCGTGGTTCGTCGCAGTCGCATCGCCTCGGGTGTGGCGCGTTGGTGCATTCGCTCAAGGGCGTTCTCGTCGAAATGGCGCGTCACCAAGCGATGTGTGGATCGGGTGCACTGGGGCTTCAGGGGACAGGCCAGGCAATCGCGCGCCGATGCGGCGTACTGCGTACACCGCTTCTGCCGATCCTTGCGCGAGCGCCTCAGCGTCTTTGCTGCCGGACAGGTGTACGTGTCGGCCTGGGAGTCGTAGACGAAGGCGCCGCGATCAAACAATTGGCCGCCCGCCTGGTTGTTGACCGCCCGATTGGCGGGGATGTGCGTGACCACGCCCATATCCTCACAGGCCTTGGCTTGCTCGCCGTTCGAGTAGCCCGCGTCCGCCACCAGATGGATCTCTTCGCCCGGGGCGGCCACCGCCGCCTGCGCGGCGCGCGCCATGGGTTCCAGACTGCGATTGTCGCTGGCCTGCGTGGTGACCTGTTGCACCACGATCAGCCGATCCTGCGTATCGACCACCGCCTGCAGGTTGTAAGCCGGGACCGTTCCCGCCGTCGTGCGCATGAAGCGCGCTTCGGGCTCCGGATGGGCGGCAATCTTGGCCAGCGCCGCCGCGGCCGCCGCGTGGTCCACTACCTCTTGGTCCTGCGCATCCGCTTCGTCCAGCTGCCTCAGGTAGCCCCGCAACGCTTCGCGCTCGCCCACACTGCGCGCACTGCTCACCGTCCGGAATTTCGAACCGTCCACCGCCACCCACCCCCCGCGCAGCAGCCCTACCGAGCGCGCCAGCCCAATCAACTGCGCCCCCGCGTGCGTCAACGCTTGGCTGTGCACCTTGCGAAACTCCGCGATCGCCTTGTGATCCGGCGCAAGACGCCCCAAAAGCCACATCAGCTCAACATTGCGCCGGCATTCAGCCTCCAGCCGTCGCGTCGAACGCAACTGCTGAAGATAGCCGTATAGGTAGAGCTTGATCAGATCCCGCGGGTCATACCCCGGCCGACCCGTATCAGCAGCCCGGGCTCGCTCAAAGCCCAGCGCCACAACATCGAGCTTCCCCACAAATGCCTCGATCACTCGGCAGGCGTGGTCCTCAGGGATCAGCTCGTCCAACAACACCGGAAATAGCGAACCTTGGTTCCGACCTTCCCCCGTGATGTAGCCCATGGCACCTCAACCTGTCGATAGACCCATCGTCTCAAATCACTCGGAGTTTCGTAACAGCCTGCTTCGTCCGGGCTACGGGTTTTCTCAGTTGCCGGCGGTCTTCGCCGGCAGGTACGGGACCGGGTCCACCGGTTGCCCGCGCTCGCGGATCTCGAAGTGCAGCACCGGCCGGTTCTCCGGCCCCAGGCCGAGTTCGGCGATGGCCTGGCCGCCCTGCACCATCTGGCCTTCGTTGACCAGCCGCGTGCGGTTGTAGCCGTACGCGGACAGCCTCAGATCATCGTGCTTGATGATGATCAGCTCGCCGTAGCCCTTCAGGGCCGAGCCGCTGTAGACGACCTTGCCCGGCGCGGCGGCGTAGACCGGCTGCCCCAGCTCGCCGGAGAAATCGAGGCCCTTCGATCCGCTGGCGAGGTTGTAGCCGCGCACGACGACGCCGTTGGTGGGCCACTGCCAGCGATACGGGCCGCCCGACTCGCTGGTCATCGGGGGGGGCGGCAGCACAGGCGCCGGTGGCGGCGACATCGCCGCGACGGGCGGCGGGCTACCGGCCGGAATCGTCGTGGTGGCCGGTTGCGGCGGCGGAGAAATCGGCGGGCTGGCGACGGCCGACGGGCCCTGGCCGAGCGCCGGAGGCGGCACGCCGAAGGTTTCGGTCGGCAGCGCCACCGGCTTCGGGCGCGGCCCGGAACCGCGAGCCGGCGGCAAGGGCGGCGGCGCAACCCCGATGGCTTCGGTCGGCAGCGTGACCGGCCGCAATGCGGGTGCCGGCGTCGTGTCGTCCGGATGCGAGACGATGTCGCCCTCGATCAGCGAAGGACGCGGCGGCTGCGCCAGCCGCAACACCTGCCCCGGACGGATCAGGAAATTCGGACCGATGCCGTTCCATTTCGCCAGCTCGCGATAGTCCAGGCTGTTGCGAAAGGCGATCGAATACATCGTGTCGCCCTGCCGCACCATGTACTCCTGCGGCCCGACCGGCCGTTCCGGCGCGACCGGAACCGCGGACTGATTCGCCAGCTCGTGCTCGGCCGGCGCATTCCACGACAGCAGGTTCGCGCATCCGCTCAGCAACAGGGCGGGCGCGAGGACGACGACGACAGCGGGCTTGCGCGTCATGGAGCGGGTTCCTGCGCGGCCTTGCTCCTGCCGCGGTGCTTGAAGATGAACCAGGCGACGAAAATCGCGAGCAGCACGATGGCGCCGATGCCCGCTTCGTGCGTGTACTCGGCCACCACCGCGAGTACCGGTTGGCCGAAGAAGTATCCCAGCGCCACCAGCACGCCGCACCACAAGGTCGCGCCGAGCGAGGTCAGCAGCATGAACGGCGCCAGCGCCATGCCGAACATGCCCGGCGGAATCGAGATCAGATGTCGGACACCGGGAATGAAGCGCCCGACGAAGGTCGCGACGTTGGCATTGCGAAGAAACAGCCGCTCCGCGTCGTGGTAGGTCTTCTCGCTGATCAGGAAGTACTTCCCGTAATTCAGCAGAAAGGCCTTGCCGACGTACTTGCCGAGGGCATAGTTGGCAGAAGCCCCGACCAGCGAACCGAACCCGCCGGCGAGCGCGGCCAGGAAAGGATCGAGTTCGCCCTGCGCGGCGCGGTAACCGGCGGGAATCATCACCAGCTCGGACGGCACCGGGAACAGGCTCGACTCCAGCGCCATCAGGAAGATGATCTCGGTATAACCGAGATGCGAGACCACGTCCTTGAGCCAGAGCGTGAAGGCGTCCATGTCAGTGCACGATGTCCTTCTGCGTCAGGCGGGGCGGCGTCGCGATTCCCGAGGCCGGCCGCACGTCAGACCTTGCCCGTCAGCAGGGGCACGAAGCTGACCGCGCCCAGATCGCGCTCCACCGATCCCCTGGCCTTGCGCTCTACGAGGCGAAGCGACTGCGCGCCCGGCGGCCCGACGGGGATCACCAGGCGGCCGCCCGGGGCAAGCTGGTCGATCAGCGCCGCCGGAATCTCCGCCCCGCCCGCCGTGACGACGATGCCGTCGAACGGTGCGTAGGTCGGCCAGCCGAGCGTGCCGTCGGCATACCCGAAATGCACGTTGCGAAAGCCCAGCTTGGCCAGGCGCGTGCGGGCGACCTCGGTCAGCGCGCGGATACGCTCGACGGTGAACACGGTCTCCACCAGCGTCGACAGCACGGCAGTCTGGTAGCCGCTGCCGGTACCCACCTCGAGGATGCGCTTAGGTGAGCCGCCGGCGAGCACCGCCTCGGTCATCAGCGCCACGATGTAGGGTTGGGAGATGGTCTGCGCGTGGCCGATCGGCAGCGCGCGATTCTTGTAGGCCTCGCTCTGCAGCGCCTGCTCCACGAACTGGTGGCGCTCGATGCGGGTCATCACCTCGAGGACGCGCTCGTCGCGGATGCCCTGCTTGCGCAGTTCGGCGATCAGCGCCTCGCGCACCTTGGACGAGGTCATGCCCAGCCCGCGGCTGTGATGGTGTTGCGTGACGCTCTTCATGCGAGGTTGCGTGCCCAGGTGGAGAGCCGATCCATCATGGCGTAGCGGGTCAGGTCCACCAGCAGCGGCGTGATCGACACGCGATTGCGGTTCACCGCGTGGAAATCGGTTCCCTCGCCGGCATCCCCGCCGCTGCCGGCGGCGCCGATCCACCAGATCGGGCGGCCGCGCGGATCCTTGGAAGGGATCACCGGCTCGGCGCGATGGCGGTTACCCAGTCGCGTGACCTCGAAGCCCTGCAGCTGGTCATACGGGACGTCGGGTACGTTGACGTTGAGGATGACGTTCTCGGACAGTGGATCCAGGCGCAGGCGCTCGACGACCTGCTGCGCCACGCGCGCCGCGGTCTCGTAGTGCCTCGGATCGGGCGAGCAGCACGACACCGCGACGGCCGAGTAGCCGAGGAAACGGCCTTCCATCGCGGCCGCGACGGTGCCCGAGTAGAGCGTGTCGTCGCCTAGGTTCGCGCCGCAGTTGATGCCGGACACGACCATGTCGAAGGGCTCGTCGAGCATTCCGGTCAATGCCAGGTGCACGCAGTCGGTCGGCGTGCCGTCCACACAGCGCGTGCCATCCGCATGGGTCTGCACGCGCACCGGCATGGACAGCGTCAGCGAATTGCTCGCGCCGCTACGATTGCGGTCCGGCGCGACCACCGTGACCTCGTGATGCAGACGGAGCTGGTCACGCAGGCAGATCAGTCCGGGCGCCGTACAGCCGTCGTCGTTGGAAAGCAGGATGCGCATGGGGAACGTCGCGAAGTAAGCGATTAGTTTATCCGCCCCGGCCGGATCGGTTTCGCAATCCGGTCGTCACCGGCGGGCACCGGATCGAGACTTCTCTCAAAATGGAGCCGGAACCGACGCCGAAGTCCCCGTGAAGCCGACCCCGCCCGACGACGACAGCCAGGACTTCGCCGCCGCCATGCGCGACGTGCGGCCGCAGGCGCCTAGCCAGAGGGTTTCGCTACGACCGCTGGCCGCCGATCCGCAGCCCCGCCACAGTCGTGCCGATGAAGCCGCGGTGCTGGCCGAGCTGCTGACCGGTCCCGATCCGGATTATTTCGAGTCCGGCGATACCTTGAGCTACCAGGCGCCCGGCGTGCAGGACTACGTGTTGCGCCAGCTGCGCCGCGGCGGATTCCGGCTCGACGGCGAGCTCGACCTGCACGGCTTGAATCGCGACAAGGCGCGCGCCGCGGTGGCCGCGTTCCTGGCCGAGTGCCGCAACCGCGATCGCCGCTGTGTCCGCATCATCCACGGCAAGGGCCACGGCTCTCCGAACTCCGGCCCCGTGCTCAAGCGCGAACTCGATGGCTGGCTGCGCAAGCTGCGCGACGTGCTCGCGTTCTGCTCGGCGCGGCCGCAGGACGGCGGCAGCGGCGCGATCTACGTGCTGCTGCGCCGCGTGATCTGAAAAATCCGACATGACGAAAGAGAAGAAGAAAATCCTGCTGACCGATTACGCGTGGACCGATCTGGCGCTGGAGCATCAGCGCGTCGAGGCTGCCGGCCACGTCCTGATCAATGCGCACAAGGCACACCCGCTGCCCGAAGTGATCGTCGCGCTCTGCGCGGAGCATCGTCCGCAGGCGGTGATGACCTGCTGGGGGATCGTCAACGCCGAGGCGATCGGCCACTGCGAGAACCTGGAGATCGTCGCGCGCGTGGGCGTGGGCCTGGACAACATCGATCGTCGTGCCGCGGCCGCGCGCGGTGCGCTGGTCACCAACGTGCCCGACTACTGCGCCGAGGAAGTATCCGACCACGCGGTGGCGCTGTTGCTGGACTGGGCACGCGGCATCTCGTTCAACAACGCCGAGGTCAAGGCAGGCACCTGGGATCCGTCGCGCGCGACGCCGCACCGCATGCGCAATCTCACCGTCGGCATCGCCGGATTCGGCCGCACCGGACGGCTGGCCGCCAACAAGCTGCGCGGCTTCGGCTGCAAGCTCATCACGTACAGCCGCACGCGCGCGCCGGATCATCCGGCCGATGTCGAGTGGGTGGATTTCGAGGGCCTGCTAACGCGCAGCGATGCCATCCTCGTGCTGCTGCCGCTGGCCCCCGAAACGCGTTACCTGTTCGATGCGAAAGCGCTCTCTCGGATGAAGCGCGGCAGCCTGCTGGTCAACGTCAGCCGCGGGCCACTGGTCGACAACGCGGCACTGGTCGAAGCGCTCGATGCCGGAACCATCGGAGCCGCGGCGCTGGACGTCGTTGACGGCGAGCCCTCGCCGCCTGCCTTCGTCACGGGGCATCCCAAGATCGTCGCAACGCCGCACATCGCCTTTTCGTCACCGGCCGCGGTGGAGGAACTGCGGCAGCGCTCGGTAGAGGAAGTGTTGCGCGTGCTGGCGGGTCAAGCGCCGAGAAACCGGGTGCCGCCGCCGGCCGACTGAAGCAATGCGGCCCTGGCCGCATCCTCCGGTTACGGAATTGCCGGTGCCGTCGTGGTCTCGGCGCGGGCTTCCAGCTGCTCCACCGCCCGTTCGCAGCGGCCCTGCTTCTGCAGCCAATAGACGGTGTTCCCGGCAAGCACGATCGATCCGGACACGATCGCGGAAGCCGAGGTCACGAGCAGGCCGCCGAACACCGCATCCGCACAGCTGAACTTGACGCACTCTTCGAAGAGCGGAATCTGCTCCGCCGTCAGCACCATCTTGCGGAAACCGATTTCGCACTCGTCGTCGTAGCGGGTGACGGTCTTCGCTTTGACCATGCAACCACAAAGCGAGGGCAGCAGCGCCGCCAGCAGCATCACTCTCACGACTTCCCCCCCGCGAACGATTCCAGCAGGCACACCGCGTGCGCCGCGATGCCCTCCTTGCGCCCGATGTGGCCCATGCCTTCGTTCGTGGTCGCCTTGACGTTGACGGACGACGGATCGACCTCGAGATCCGCGGCCAGGCGCAGCCGCATCTGTTCGACGTGCGCCGCGACTTTCGGCACCTGCGCGATCAGCGTCAGATCGGCATTGACGACGCCGTAGCCTTGCCCACGCACACGCCGCACGACTTCACGTAGCAGTTCGCGGCTGTCGATACCCTCGAACTTCGCGTCCGTGTCCGGGAAAAACTTTCCGATGTCGCCGAGCGCGCAGGCGCCGAGCAGCGCATCGCACAGCGCATGGATCAGCACATCGCCGTCGGAATGCGCGATCAAGCGGTACTTGCAGTCGATGCGCACGCCACCCAGCATGACGCCGTCGCCCGCCTCGATGCGGTGCGCATCGAATCCGTGGCCGATGCGCAGGGTACTCACGGCTGCGTCTCCGCGTGTCCCAGCCAGAACTCGGCCAGCAGCAGGTCTTCCGGATAGGTGACCTTGAGGTTGCTCTCGCGGCCGCGGATCAGGCGCGGCTTGTAACCGGCGCGCTCCATCGCACTGGCTTCGTCGGTGACTTCGAGATTGTGTTCTTCGCACTCGCCGAGCGCCTGGCGCAGCAGGTCCAGACGGAACAGCTGCGGTGTCTGCGCGCGCCACATCAGCGAGCGGTCCAGGGTGCCGGCGACCTTTCCCTTCTTGGCCTTCTTCAGCGTATCGGTGACGGGCATCGCGAGCAGGCCGCCGTGCTTGTCGTCGGCCTCGTCACGCAGGCGCTCGAGGTCCGACCAGTCCAGGCAGGGCCGCGCCGCGTCGTGGACCAGCACGAACACGTGTTCGAAACCGCGGCTGCGTTCGGCCACGCATTCGAGCCCCGCCAGCACCGACTCGGCGCGCGCCGAACCGCCGGTGGTGAGGACGATCTTGGGGTGCCGCGCGATGGGCAGCTTCGCGTAGTCCTGGTCCGACTTGGCCAGCACCAGCACCACGCCGTCGATCCATCCCGAATCGAGAAACGGCGCGACGCTCCACTCGATCAAAGCGCGCCCGCGCAGCGGAAGATATTGCTTGGGCTTGTTGATGCCCATGCGGGCACCGCCGCCGGCTGCGGGGATCACCGCCCAGTAGCGCGGCGCCTTGCCGTTGGATTTCACGCGGGGATCCGGAGCCTCGATCGGAAAGAGAGGTCGCGCCGGGCCGGAACGGCCGCTACTGCACGACGAGGTAGAAGGTTTCGCCCGGCTTGATCATGCCCAGCGTCGTCCGGGCCCGCGCCTCGATGGCGGCCTGGCCCGACTTGAGATCCTGCACTTCGGCGTCGAGTTCGGCGTTGCGCACCGCCAGCTGCTGATTCTCGGCGTGCGCGTTCTGCGCCTGCTCGATCAGCCGCGTCCGGCTGCTGACGCCGTCATCCGACAGCCAAAGTCGCCACTGCAGCCCCAGGAGCATCAGGGTGAGGGCGGCGACGATGGCGTGCTTGAGCATGATGCTGACGCGCTCCGGATCCGGCTACGCGATGATGACAGGAAACGCGCCGCGACCGGGATAGCGTGCACGGCTGCCGAGTTCGCGCTCGATGCGCAGCAGCTGGTTGTACTTGGCCATGCGATCCGAGCGGCACAGCGAGCCGGTCTTGATCTGCGTGGCGGCCGTACCCACCGCGATGTCGGCGATGGTGGCGTCCTCGGTCTCGCCCGAGCGGTGGCTGACCACCGACGAGTACCCGGCGTCGGTCGCCATCTGGATGGCGTCCAGCGTCTCGGACAGCGTGCCGATCTGGTTGGGCTTGATCAGGATCGAGTTGGCGATGCCTTCGGCGATGCCACGCGACAGGATCTTGGTGTTGGTCACGAACAGATCGTCGCCGACCAGCTGAACCTTCGAACCGACCTTCTTGGTCAGCAGCGCCCAGCCTTCCCAGTCGTTCTCGGCGCAGCCGTCCTCGACCGAGATCACCGGGTACTTGGCGCAGATGTCCGCCAGGAAGGTGGTGAACTGGTCGGGCGTGAAGCTCTTGCCCTCGCCGTGCAGGTTGTACTTGCCCTTCTCGAAGAACTCCGACGAGGCCACGTCCAGGCCCAGGTAGATGTCCTTGCCCGGCTTGAAACCAGCCTTCGTGATTGCTTCGAGCAGGCAGTCCAGCGCCGCGACGTTGGACGCCAGGTTCGGCGCGAAGCCGCCCTCGTCACCGACCGAGGTGCTCAGGCCGCGATCCTTCAGCACCTTCTTGAGCGTGTGGAACACCTCGGCGCCCCAGCGCAGGGCTTCCGAGAAGCTGGCCGCACCGACCGGCAGGATCATGAACTCCTGGATGTCGACGTTGTTGTCGGCGTGCGCACCGCCGTTGATGACGTTCATCATCGGCACCGGCAAGGTGTTGGCGCTGATACCGCCCAGGTGGCGGAACAGCGACAGGCCGTTCTCCAGCGCCGCCGCCTTGGCCGCGGCCAGGCTCACCGCCAGGATCGCGTTGGCACCCAGGCGCGACTTGTTCTCGCTGCCGTCGGCTTCGATCATCGCGCGGTCGACGCCGGCCTGATCCTGCGCGTCCAGGCCTTCGACGGCCTTCGCCAGTTCACCCTCGACGTTGGCGATGGCCTTGGCCACGCCCTTGCCCAGGTAGCGGCCCTTCCCCTTCTTGGGCATGCCGTCGCGCAGCTCGACCGCCTCGCGCGTTCCGGTGCTGGCGCCGCTGGGAGATGCCGCCCGACCGACCGCGCCGGATTCGAGCATCACCTCGGCCTCCACGGTGGGGTTGCCGCGGGAATCGATGATTTCCAGACCGGTGACGCGCGTGATGATGGACATTGAGCCTTCGTGAGCGAGCGGATTACCCGCGCATTCTACGAGGTCGGTGCGACGGCGGGCAGGTCGCGCGAGGGCGCTGGCATGCTCATGGAAGGTGCGGGGCGGCTCCTCGGCAGAGCGTGGCCTCGCAGGACGCGGGCACCCGTAGCCCGAGAAAACGCCCCGTGTTACGCGCCCAGCGAACTCTCGAGCAGCGGCCGCTTCTTCACGACGCGATCCAGTTCGACCAGGGTTTCGAGCAGCCCCCCGATCTCCTTCAGCGGCAGCGAATTCGGACCGTCGCAGAGCGCCGAATCCGGGTTCGGGTGGGTTTCCATGAACACACCGGAAACGCCGGCGCCGACCGCGGCGCGAGCCAGCACGGGGATCATCTCGCGCATGCCACCGGAAGCATTGCCCTGCCCGCCCGGCAGCTGCACCGTATGCGTGGAATCAAATACCACCGGAGCGTACTTGCGCATGATCGCCAGCCCGCGCATGTCGGCCACGAGGTTGTTGTAGCCGAAGCTGAAGCCGCGCTCGCACAACATGAACTGGTGCGGCGCCACCGCCGTCATCTTCTCGATGACGTTGCCCATTTCCCAGGGGGACATGAACTGGCCCTTCTTCACATTGATGGGCCGGCCGCTCATCGCCCACTTCTGCATGAAGTTGGTCTGGCGGCACAGGAAGGCCGGCGTCTGGATCACGTCGATGACGGCCGCGACCTCGTCGACCGGCGTGTCTTCGTGCACGTCGGTGAGCACCGGCACGCCGACCTGCTTCTTCACGTTCTCCATGATCTTCAGGCCGCCTTCGAGGCCCGGTCCGCGATAGCTCTTGTGCGAGCTGCGGTTGGCCTTGTCGAAGCTGCCCTTGAACACGTAGAGGATGCCGAGACGGTCGGCGATCGCCTTGATGTGGCCGGCCACTTCGATCGCCAGCTCCTGCGATTCGAGCGTGTCCGGGCCGGCGATGAAGAAGATCGGATATTCGGTGCCGATGTCGCGTCCGAGCAGTTTCATGTCGATTCGGGATGGGGGCGGAAGACGGTTCAGCATAAAGGATAGCCCCCCGTCAGCGGCCTCGACCGGTTGCCGGGATTACCCATGGCGCTTCGCTACACTCGCCGGGTTCCCCCTTCCACGGTGCCCCATGTCCGACTCTTCTGCGCCCGCCCCGATCCTGAGCACGACCGACGGCGGCGTCCTGACCTTGCGCTTCAACCGACCCGACAAGAAGAACGCGATCCTGCAGTCGATGTATTCGGCACTGGCCGATTCCATCAACGCCGCGGCGAACGATCCTTCGGTGCGCGTGCTGGTGATCGCGGGCGGCACCGACGCGTTCTCGGCCGGCAACGACATGGTCGACTTCATGAAAGCGGCCCAGACCGGCGGCAGCGGCGGCGATTCGCCGACGATCCGCTTCATGAATGCGCTAGCCGCATTCCCCAAGCCGGTGCTGGCGGCGGTCAACGGCCTGGCCATCGGCGTCGGCGTGACCCTGCTGCTGCACTGCGACCTCGTCTACGCCGGCGAGAACGCGCGCTTCACGATGCCGTTCGTGAACATCGGCATCGTTCCCGAATATGCCTCGACCTACCTGATGCCTCGCATCATGGGTCACGCACGCGCGATGGAGATGGTGCTGTTCGGCGAGCCGTTCACGGCCGCGCACGCACGCGAATGCGGGATGGTCAACGAAGTCCTGCCGGATGCGGACGTCGAAGCCCGCGTCGCGGAACGCGCGAAGAAGCTGGCACAGCAACCGCCCAACGCGATCCGCACCTGCAAGAAGCTGATGAAGCGCTGGACCGACAAGACGGTCACCGAGGCCATCCCGATCGAAGCCTTCCACTTCGGCCCGATGCTGTCGAAGCCCGAGGCGCAGGAGGCCATCGGCGCGTTCCTGCAGAAGCGTAAACCGGATTTCTCGAAGTTCAGCTGACGTCTCCAGTTGCCCGGACGAAGTCCGGGGGCTCTCGCACGGCCAGAGCGCAACCCCGGACTTCGTCCGGGCTACAAAAAAATCCGTCCCTGTCGATTCGGGCCGATCTCGTTCGTCGTCTCGATGAGGGCGCGATCCGGCGCCCGACGGCTTCCTGTCGAAGCCGGTCTATCGAACTGGAGATCTGTATGGACTATGTCGATGGTTTCGTCGCCGCCGTGCCGACCGCGCAGCGGGAGGTGTATCGCGAGTTCGCCGGAAAGGCGGCCGCCGTTTTCCGCAAGAACGGCGCCTCGAGAATCGTCGAGTGCTGGGGCGACGACGTGCCGGATGGCAAGCTCACGTCGTTCCCCATGGCGGTGAAGCTGGAGCCGGGCGAAACCGTCGTGTTCTCATGGATCACCTGGCCGTCACGTGCCGCGAGAGACGAGGGCATGAAGGCGGCGATGCAGGACCCGAGTTTCCAGCCCGGTGCCAGCCCGATGCCATTCGACGGCAAGCGCATGATCTTCGGCGGGTTCCAGATGATCGTCGATCACTGAAGCTGCGCTCACGAAAAAAGGCCCTGTCGTCGACAGGGCCTTTTGATCGCGACTCGGCGGGATACCCCGTGTGCGCCAGGCGCACATCGGGGCTCCCGCTAGGGCATCAAACCTTGCCGGTCAGCTCAGGCACGACCTGGAACAGATCGCCGACGAGACCGAAATCGGCCACTTCGAAGATCGGCGCCTCGGCGTCCTTGTTGATCGCCACGATCGTGCGCGCGTCCTTGATGCCGGCCAGATGCTGGATCGCGCCCGAGATGCCGATGGCGATGTACAGCTCCGGCGCGATGATCTTGCCGGTCTGACCCACCTGCATGTCGTTCTGCACGTAGCCCGAATCCACCGCAGCGCGCGACGCGCCCACGCCCGCGCCGAGCTTGTCGGCGAGGTCGTAGATG
>CAZXXM010000055.1:9769-12489 GCA_964644715.1 uncultured Salinisphaerales bacterium | reverse complement strand
AGCGTCGCGCCGACTGGGTACGCGAGCACTCGGCAAGGGTGCTCGGCGCCTTGCAGCATTGCGATAGCGACGCTGCGTTCGGCGAGACCCTGATCAATCGCCTGTGCGGCGTGCTCGAAGGCGGATACGGCCTGGTCTATCGCTGGAACGAAGAATCCGCGCTGCTCGAATGGTGTGCGGCTTTCGGCTTGCCCGACGTGTCGGCGACGCGGCGGCGTTTCCGCCTCGGCGAGGGCATGGTCGGGCAGTCGATGGTCGAGCGCCGCGTCATCGAGATGATGCCGGTGCCGAGCGGATATCTGCAGATCGTCTCCGGCCTCGGCGCGGCGGCCCCGGCGAGCGTGCTGTTCGCGCCGCTCACCGCGCGCGGTGAAACGGTCGGCGTGATCGAGATTGGCTTGCTCAAGCCCATGACGACGGCCCAGCGCGAACTGCTCGAACAGGTGATCGTGACGTCGGCGCTCGCCTGGCACGCGGTCTCGCGCAGCGTGCGCACGAGCGAGCTGCTCGAGGAAAGCCGCGCGATGACGATCGAGCTCCAGTCGCAGCAGGAATCGTTGCGCGCGCAGGGCGAGGAACTACGCAGCGCGAACGAAGCGCTGCGCTCGCGCGGCGAGCAGCTGGAAGACCAGGGGCGCAGGCTGCGCACCTCGGAGGAAGAGCTGCGCGCCCAGGCCGAGGAGCTGCGGGTCACCAACGCGGCGCTCGAGGAGAAGACCGGCGCGCTGCGCATGCGCCAGGACGAGCTGGAATCGGCCCGCATCGATCTGGAACGAAAGGCCAGCGACCTCGAGCAGGCCAGCCGCTACAAGAGCGAGTTCCTCGCCAACATGTCGCACGAGCTGCGCACGCCGCTGAACTCGATGCTGATCCTGTCGAAGATGCTGGCCGACAACGCGGAAGGCAATCTCGATGCCGAGCAGGTCGAATCCGCACGGATCATGCACGACAGCGGCCGCAGCCTCCTGGGCCTGATCAACGACATTCTCGATCTGTCGAAGGTCGAGGCCGGCAAGATGGGAATCGCGCTGGAGACCGTCGACATCGGCGCCTGCCTGCACGCCCTGCTGGAACGCTTCCGCGCGCTGGCCGGCGAGAAGCGATTGAAGTTCACGGTGCGCGTCGAGGCCGACGCGCCGCGGCAGTTGCGGACCGACGGCGCGCGCCTGGCGCAGATCCTGTCGAACCTGCTCTCCAACGCATTCAAGTTCACGCACCAGGGCGAGATCGAGCTGCTGGCGGAGAAGGCGATGGTCGGCACCGTTCCCGGCGTGGCGCTGAGCGTGCGCGACACCGGCATCGGGATTCCCGCGAGCCAGCTCGATCGCGTGTTCCGTGCCTTCGAACAGGCCGACAGCAGTACCAGCCGCCGTTACGGGGGCACCGGACTGGGCCTGTCGATCGTCAGCGGCATGACCGCGCTGCTCGGTGGGCAGGTGAAGGTGCGCAGCGAAGAGGGCAAGGGATCGACCTTCAGCATCCTGTTGCCGGAAAGCGCTCCGGAAGCGGGCGGAGTAGTCGCGACGGAATCGCCGAAAGGCGTGGGTTCGCCCAACGGCGACGCGGTGCCGGCATTGATCGTCGAGCCGGAAGCGCCGCCGGCGGGCACGCCGGCGCTGCTGATCGTCGAAGACGATCCGATGTTCGCCAAGGTGCTGGCCGATATCGCGGCGCGCCGCGGGCTGGAGGTCGTCACGGCGGGCTCGGGACGCGACGCGCTGGCCCTCGCACGCAAGCGGCGGCTGTTCGGCGTGCTGCTCGACATCGGCCTGCCGGACATGAGCGGCTGGGACGTGCTCGAACGCCTCAAGGCCAATCCGCATACCGCGGAGGTGCCGGTGCACATCGTCTCCGGCGGCGACGATTCCGGACGGGGACGGGAATTGGGCGCCGTCGGTTTCCTGCACAAGCCCGTCGATCGCGAGGCGGTGCTGCAGGCCCTGGAACGCGTCGGCGCCGGCAGCGCACCGCGGCGTCGCCGCCTGCTGCTGGTCGATCACGATCCCGAATCCCGCGCCGCGATCATCGCGCTGCTGGCCGCCGAACACGCCGACATCGTGGAGGCGGGAACCGCAGCCGAGGGTCTGGCTCAGCTGCGGGCCGAGACCTTCGATGGCCTGATCCTCGATCCCGATCTGGCCGACATGCCGAACTTCGAGTTCCTCGCGCAGGCCTCGTCGAAGGGCACGCTCCCGCCGGTGGTGATCTATTCGCGCCGCGAACTGATGCCGGACGAAAGCGCGCGCCTGCGCGAGTACACCGGCAGCATCGTCATCCACGGCGCTCGATCGTCGGAACGTCTGATCGACGAGGTCCATCTCTTTTTGCACGCACTGGAGCGGTCCGGGCCTGCGCCGGCGACGCCGGAGCCGCGCGCGCCGGTCACGGATCTGGCGGGCAAGACGGCGCTGATCGTGGACGACGACATGCGCAACGTCTTCGCGTTGTCCAAGACGCTGCGCGCGCGGGGCCTGAACGTGGTGATGGCGCAGGACGGGCACAAGGCGCTGGCACAGCTCGAGTCGCGCCGCGACATCGACGTCGTGCTGATGGACATCATGATGCCGGGCATGGACGGCTACGAGACGATCCGCCGCATCCGCAGCGTGCCGCGCTGGCAGAACCTGCCGATCATCGCGGTCACCGCCAAGGCGATGAAGGGCGATCGCGAGAAGTGCATCGAGGCCGGCGCGAACGATTACTGCGCCAAGCCGATCGAC
>CAZXXM010000055.1:0-9669 GCA_964644715.1 uncultured Salinisphaerales bacterium | reverse complement strand
TCCGACTGCCAGGACATCGAGATCGAGCTGTTCCGGCGTGCGCTGATGCTGCGGCACGGCTACGACTTCAGCGGCTATGCGCCGGCTTCGTTCAAGCGCCGCGTGCTCGCGCTGCAGGCAGCGGTCCAGGCGCCGACGGTGAGCCGGCTCACCGAGCGCCTGCTGCACGAGGACGGCTTCCTGCGCGTCGTCATCGGACGCCTGTCGGTGCCGGTATCCGAAATGTTTCGCGACCCTTCGGTGTTTCGTTCGCTGCGCGAAAACCTGATGCCGGTGCTGGCCACGTGGCCACAGATCAACATCTGGCAGGCCGGCTGCGCGCATGGCGAGGAGGTCTACTCGCTGGCCATCGTGCTGCGCGAGTGCGGGCTCTACGAGCGCGCGCACATCTTCGCGACCGACTTCAGCGAGGAAGCGCTGGCACGGGCCGAGGAGGGCATCTACCCGCTTCACGACGCGCGCGCGTATTCCGACAACTACCTGCGGGCCGGCGGCACCGGATCGCTGTCGGACTGGTACGTCGCACGCTACAACCGCATCAAGCTCGACGAATCGCTGCGCCGGCGCGTCACGTTCGCGCGGCACAACCTGGTCAGCGACGGCGTGTTCGGCGAGATGCAGCTGATCGTCTGCCGGAACGTGCTCATCTATTTCGGCGACGAGCTTCAGGAGCGCGCGCTGGGACTGTTCCGCGACAGCCTGGTCCACGGCGGCTTCCTGTGCCTGGGCAGCCGCGAATCGCTGGCATATTCGGAACTGGCCGACGAGTTCGAGCGCATCGAGCCTGGCACGGCCATCTATCGGCGGAGGATCCGTGCGCGCCCGGCGGTATGAGGCCATCGTCATGGCGGCCTCGAGCGGAGGCATCGACGCGCTGCGCGCCGTGCTGGGTGCGCTGGAGGCGCGACTTCGCGTTCCCGTGCTGATCGTGCAGCACACGGCGTCCGAGAACGGCCAGGGATTGTGCGAGCTGTTCGCGGCCGTCAGCGCGATTCCCGTCGTCGAGGCCGAGCCGCGTCAGCCCATCGTCGGCGGCTGCGCGTATCTCGCGCCACCGGGTTATCACCTGCTGGTCGAAGCGGGTCCGCGCGTCGCGTTGAGCGTGGACGAGAAGGTCTGCCATGTGCGACCTTCGGCCGACGTGCTGTTCGAGTCGGCCGCCGACGTCTGGCGCAGCGCGCTGATCGCGGTGGTGCTGACCGGCTCCAACAACGACGGCGCCGCCGGCATGGCGGCCGTTCGCAGCCGCAAGGGTCTTGGAATCGTTCAACAGCCGGACGAAGCCGAAATGCGCGAGATGCCGGAAGCCGCGCTGCGGGTCGCAGGGGCTGACCACGTGCTCAGGCTCGCGGCCATCGGCCCGCTGCTCAATCAACTCTGCAGATAAGCCGCCCAAACTGCGCACAACCTCATGTCGAACCCCGAAGCCTCGCCGCTGGCAAGCGGTGCCCCTGATCTTGCCGACCTGCCGAAGATTCTCGTCGTCGACGATACGCCGGCCAACCTGGTCGCGATGCGCCGGCTGCTGCGCAACTCCGGTGCCCAGCTGGTCGAGGCGACGTCCGGCAACGACGCGCTGGCGGCCTGCCTCGACCACGAGTTCGCGCTGATCCTGCTGGACGTGCAGATGCCGGACATCGACGGCTTCGAAGTCGCTGCTCTGCTGTCGGAAGAGACGCGGACGCGCGAGACGCCGATCATCTTCGTCACGGCCGCGTACGGCGACGATCTGAACCGCCTCAAGGGCTACAAGCACGGCGCCGTCGATTACATCGCCAAGCCGGTGAACGACGTGGTTCTGCTGTCGAAGGTGCGGATTTTCCTCGACCTCTACAACGGCAAGCGCATGATGCGCGACCTGCTCGACGTGCTCGGGCAGCGCAACGCCGAACTCGAACGCGAGATCGCCGAGCGCAAGCGGCTGGAGGAGCTGGCGCGTCACCAGGCGGGTCACGATGCGCTGACCGGACTGCCGAACCGCCTGCTGTTCATGGATCGCCTGTCGCAGGCGGTCTCGCGATCGGAACGCCGTCAGGACCGCTTCGCCTTGCTGTACCTGGACCTCGATGGCTTCAAGCCGATCAACGATCGTTACGGGCACCTGGCGGGAGACCTGACGCTCAAGCAGATCGCGCAGCGGCTCCTGCAGGGCGTGCGCCGATCGGATACCTGTGCGCGCCTGGGTGGCGACGAGTTCGCGATCATCATGGACGGCGCGCCGGATGGCGAGGCGCAGCGCATCGGCGAGAAGCTCTGCGAGATCCTGCGTCAGCCGTTCAAGCTGGACCTCGCGGAGGCCGGACAGCCGGAGGTGCAGGTCGGTGCGAGCATCGGCATCGCGCTGTTCCCGGGCGACGCCCGCGAACCTGCGTCCCAACTGAACCGGGACGAGCGCATCGAGGAACTGATCCGTCTTGCCGACGAGGCGATGTACACCGCCAAGCGGGCGGGCAAGAACCGGGTGGTGATGGCGCCGCGGCCTGCCGGCTGAGCTGCCCTGACTCGGCTCGTAGCCCGGACGAGGTCCGGGCTATAGCAACGTATTACGAACGCAACCCCGGACTTCGTCCGGGCTACGGGCTACGAAAGGCTCAGGTCTCGTCCTCGAGCATGTAGACCGCCACCTCGGCGAACAGATTCGGCCAGGCCGTGATGCGCTTGCCCTGGCGCAGGGCGCGATCGAGCAGGCTGCGGCGCACGCAGGTCCAGCGGCGGGCGGTGCACAGGGCTTCGAAGTCCTGGACCGTGCACAGGTGGATGTTCGGCGTGTCGTACCACTGGTCGGGCAGCGACTTCGTCAGCGGCATGTGGCCCATCAGCAGCTGCGCGCGGACGCGCCAATGCCCGAAGTTGGGAAACGTCACGATCGCGCGGCGACCCACGCGCAGGATCTCGGTCAGCGCGAGGTCGGGCCGCACCAGGGCCTGCAAGGTCTGCGTCAGCACGACATAGTCGAACGCGTCCGTCGCGAAATCCTTGAGCCCGTCGTCGACGTCGGCCTGGATCGCGTTCACGCCGCGCGCCACGCAGGCGCTGAGCTTGGCCGGGTCGATCTCGAGCCCGTATCCGCGGACCTGGCGCGTACGGGCCAGGTGATGCAGCAAGGTGCCGTCGCCGCAACCGAGGTCGAGGATGCGGCTGCCCGGCTCGATCCACTCGCTGATGACCGCGAGGTCGGGGCGCAGCGAGCCGTCGATCAGCGAAGAGGGCGGCGTCATGCGCTGACCTGTTCGTCGGCGACGCGCGCCAGGTAGCGGCCGAGCACGTCGTGGTAGGCCGGAATCGGCATCAGGAAGTCGTCGTGGCCCAGTTGCGAATCGATCAGCGCATAAGAGACGTCGCGGTCGGCCTCGACCAGGCTCTTGACGATCTCGCGCGAGCGCGCCGGAGAGAAGCGCCAGTCGCTGGAGAACGCGATCACCAGGAATCGCGCGCGCGCCTTGCGGAGCGCCGCGACCAGCGAGTCGCCGTAGTCGCGCGCCGGATCGAAGTAGTCCAGCGCCTTGGTCATGATCAGGTAGGTGTTCGCGTCAAAGCGGTCGACGAACGCCGAACCCTGGTGGCGCAGATAGCTTTCGACTTCGAACTCGACGTCGAAATTGAACGACGGCGCCGCGAGCTTGAGCTCAGAGCCGAAGCGGCTGCGCATCGCGGCATCGGACAGATAGGTGATGTGGCCGAGCATCCGCGCGAGCTTCAGGCCGCGCGAGGGCACGACGTTGTGCTCGTAGAAGCGGCCGCCGTGGAATTCGGGATCGGACAAGATCGCCTGGCGGGCGATCTCGTTGAACGCGATGTTCTGCGCCGACAGCTTGGGCGCCGACGCGATGACGCAGGCGTGGCGGATGCGGTCGGGCAGGTCGATGGCCCACTGCATCACCTGCATGCCGCCGAGCGAACCGCCGATGACCGCCGCCCACTGGCGGATGCCGAGCGCATCGGCCAGCAGCGCCTGCGAGCGCACCCAGTCGCGCACCGTGAGCAACGGAAAATCGGGCCCCCACAGGCGGCCGGTTTCCGGATTGAACGTGTTCGGGCCGGTGGAACCCTTGCAGCCGCCGAGATTGTTCAGGCTGACAACGAAGAAGCGGCGCGTGTCGATCGGCTTGCCGGGGCCGATGCAGTTGTCCCACCAGCCGGGCTTGCGATCGTCGATGGCATGGACGCCAGCCGCGTGGTGATCGCCCGACAGCGCGTGGCAGACCAGGATCGCGTTCGAAGCATCGGTGTTCAGCGTGCCGTAGGTCTCGATGACGAGATCGAAACGCTGCAGCGTGCGGCCGCAATCCAGCTTGAGCGGATGCTCGATCGCGATGCGGCGCGGTTCGACCACGCCGACGGAGTCGGCCGGAAGCACGCCCGACGACGACGCGGCGCTCATCAGCCGAGGATGCCGGCGCGGAAGAAGATCGGCAGCGGTACCAGCATCACGACGACCTGCATCAGGATGATGGCGAACAGCGGCGACAGATCGAGCCCGGCGATCGGCGGACTAAGGCGGCGGATCGGGCGCAGCAGCGGCTCGTTCATGCTCCACAAGATGTTGGACGCCGGGTTGTTCACGCCGGGTCCGAACCACGACAGGATGGCCTGGAACGTCAGGCCGACGGTGTAGAGGTTGGCCGCGACCACCACGATCTTGAGCAGCGCGAACAGCGGCACGGCCAGCGTCGACACACCGATGCCGAACATCCAGGTGGCGACGTAGATGTAGATCACCGCGAGCACGACGAGATAGGCGGCGGCGGCCGTGTCCAGCCGACGCCAGCGCGGTATCGTCTTCTGGAACGGCCCGAGTACCGGCTGCGTGATCTTCCACACCAGCTGTGAGACCGGATTGTAGAAGTCCGCGCGCACCCAACTCAGCACGATGCGCAGGATGACCGCGCACAGATACAGGTTGAGCAGCGTCGAAACCAGGTAGTTCAGTGCGTTGCTGGCGTTGGCGCCCATCTGGTCGAGTGCGGTTTCGTTCGGCGTGGAGGTCGGGACGGGCGGATTACCGGGCACTGCCCAGTTGATCGCCGAGTTCCTTCGAGCGGCGCGCGGCGGCCGCGAGCGCTTCACGGAAGATGGGGCGCAATCCTGCGCTTTCCAGATGCTCGAGCGCCGCCTGCGTGGTGCCGCCCTTGGACGTCACCTGCGCGCGCAGATCGGCCACGTCGGTGGTGCCGGCTTCGATCATGCGCGCTGCACCGATGCAGGTGCGCGCGGCGAGCTGGGCGGCCGTCTGCGGCGCCAGGCCCAGGGCGACGCCGGCTTCGCGCATCGCCTCCACCAGCAGGAAGAAGTACGCGGGACCGGACCCCGACACGGCGGTCACCGCGTCGAGCTCCGCCTCGTGATTCAGCCACACGGTCTGGCCCGCGGCGCGCAGCACGATCTCGGCGCGCTGGCGTGCCGATTCGGGCGTTCCCGGCTCCGCGTACAGGCCGCTGATTCCGCAGCCGTACAGCGCCGGCGTGTTCGGCATGCTGCGCACGTAGTGCAGCGCCGGTCCGAGCGCGGCGCGCAGGAACTCCAGCCGGATTCCGGCGGCGATCGATACCACGCAGGAGCCCGCATCCGGCGACAGTCCGCGCAGGGCCTCGCCCATCTGTTGAGGTTTGACGGCAAGCACCAGGGTGCCGGCGCCGCCGACGATCTCCGACGCCGAGGGGGCGACGCGTACCCCGAGGCTGTCGCGCAGGGTCTGCGCGCGCGATGCATCGGGCTCGGCCACGTACAGGGAAGCAGGGGCGTGACCGGCCGCGATCAGGCCGCCGATCAGGCTGGTGGCCATGTTGCCGCCACCGATGAAGGCAATGACGTCGGACATTGACGTGCGGGGTTCCAGGACGGGGCCGGGTTGGAGGGCCGCTATCATACGGCCCCCGCAAGTCCCTGAAACCCGCTGAAGTCCCGTCGTCCCGTGAAATCCAAGCCTCGCAAACCCGCCCGCCGCGGTTCGTCCGCGCCCTCGACCCTGGTTGCGCGTTACGCGCGCCGAATCGAGGAAGCGGCGGGGCGCGTCTACGAGGTCGCCGACGTGACGCCCCTGATGCCGGCCCCGAAGATGTCGGCGCGCCTGGGCAATCGCCTGCTGCTCAAGCGTGAAGACCTGCAGCCGGTGCATTCCTTCAAGCTGCGCGGCGCGTTCAACAAGATCGCCAGCCTTCCGCCGGATGCGCGCGCGCGGGGTGTGATCTGCGCGTCGGCGGGCAACCATGCGCAGGGTGTGGCGCTGGCCGGCAAGACCTTGGGCATCCCGGCCTGGATCGTGATGCCGCGCACGACACCCAGCATCAAGGTCGACGCGGTGCGCTCGCTCGGCGGCAAGGCGATCCTCCACGGCGATGCCTACGACGATGCGCAGGCGCACGCGTCGCTGCTCGCGGCCGAGCGCGGCATGACCTTGATCCACCCCTACGACGATGCCGAGGTGATCGCCGGGCAGGGCACCGTGGCGCGCGAGATTCTCGAGCAGCTCGAGGATCTGGACCTCGAGGGCCTCGACGCCATCTTCGTCTGCACCGGAGGGGGTGGCCTGCTGGCCGGCATCGCGGCCTGGATCAAGCACGCGAGTCCGCGCACGAAGGTCATTTCCGTCGAGCCCGAGGACTCCGACTGCATGGCGGCCGCGCTCGATGCTGGACGCCGCGTGAAGCTGTCCCAGGTCGGCCTGTTCGCCGACGGCGTGGCAGTCAAGCAGGCCGGAGAGGAGACATTCCGCGTCTGCCAGCAACTGGTCGACGGCTGGATGCGCGTGTCGATCGACGAGATCTGCGCGGCGATCCGCGACGTGTTCCACGAGCAGCGCGCGGTGCCGGAGCCGGCGGGTGCGCTGGCGGTGGCCGGCGCGAAGAAATGGGTCATCGAGAACGGCGTCAGCGGCAAGACCCTGTGCGCGATCGTGTCGGGCGCCAACGTCAACTTCGATCGGCTGCGTCACATCGCCGAGCGCGCGGAACTGGGCGACGAGGCCGAAGGCCTGCTGGCCGTCACGATCCCGGAGCAGCCGGGCAGCTTCCGCAAGTTCCTGCGCCAGCTCGGCCGGCGCGTGATCACCGAGTTCAACTACCGCTACTCCTCGAAGTCCGCCGCGCATGTGTTCGCGGGAATCAAGCTCGCCGACGGTCACGCCGAACGCGAGAGCATCGTGCAGAACCTGCGCGACCACGGTTTCGCCGTCGTCGACATGTCCGGCAACGAGATGGCGAAGCTGCACGTGCGCTTCATGGTCGGCGGCCGCGTGCCGGGGCTGGCCAACGAGCACGTCTATCGCTTCGAGTTCCCGGAACGTCCCGGCGCGCTCGCGGATTTTCTCAACGCCGTCGGCGGACGCTGGAACATCTCGCTGTTCCATTACCGCAATCACGGTGCGGCCTACGGCCGCGTGCTGTGCGGATTGCAGGTGCCGGCCAAGGAGCGCGCCGAACTCCGGCGCTCGCTTGACGCGCTCGGATATCCGTACTGGGAAGAGACGGGCAATCCGGCGTACGAGCTGTTCCTCGGCGCGGAATGAATTCGGCGTAGCGCGGACGAAGTCCGGGGGGGGGCCGCTCGCAAATCGAGGCGAACCCCGGACTTTGTCCGGGCTACGCGGGCGTCAGAGGTTCAGGCTTTCTCGCCGGCCATCTTCAAGATGGCTTTCCAGTGCGGCGCCGAGACCGGCGTCACTGACAGCCGCGTGCCGCGCTCGAGAATGCGAAGTCCCTTGAATCGGTCTTCGTGCTCCCGCAGGGCGTCGAGCAGCACCGGCTGTTCGAACTTCTTCCGGAATTTCACGTCGACCAACAGCCAGCGCGGCTCCGCAGGCTTGGAGCCGGCGTCGTAGTGCTCGTGCTTGGGATCGAACTGCGTGGGATCCGGATAAGCCCGCGAGACGATTTCCATCAGGCCGACGACACCGGGCTTCGGGCAGCTCGAGTGGTAGAAGAACGCCAGGTCGCCCGGCTGCATGTCGTCGCGGAACATGTTGCGCACCTGGTAGTTGCGCACGCCATCCCAGGGCGCGGTGTTCTTCGATGCGAGGTCGTCGATCGAGAAACAGTCGGGTTCTGACTTCATCAACCAGTAAGCCATGGCGGTTCCTGCGGCGAGCTCGATGGGAATGGTGGAATTATCGCCTTCGAAAATGGCGCAAGCCACGTTCCGTGCAGATCGCGTCCAGGGCCTGGTCCCAGGGTTCGCGCGGGAGCCGGCGCACTTCCTGCAGCGCGTAGGCGAAGCCGACGCAGAACGGACGCGGCCGCTGCCGGGCGAGCCAACGATCGTAGTAACCCGCGCCGCTGCCCAGCCGGGTGCCGTGAAGATCGAAGCCGCGCAGCGGCACCACGAGCACGTCGATGCGCGATCGCGCCGCGCGTCGCCGCCGCGCGGGCTCGCGGATGCCGTGGCGTCGTCGTCGCAGCGGTGCGTGGGGATCGAGCGGGATCATGCGCATCGCGCCGTCCTGCCCCGGGGCGATGGCAGGGACGCGAACCCGCTTGCCTGCGCGATGCAGCGCGGCGATCAGCGCCCCGGTGTCGAGTTCGGAACCGGCCGCGAGATACACCGCGACATCGCGCGCGCGGCGCAGCGAGGCCAGTTTCATCAGGTTTCGCGCGGCGCGGGTTGCGTGCAGCCTCGCGGTGGAAGGCGGAATCGCGGCTCGCGCGATGCGGAGCTCGCGGCGCAGCTGCGCTTTTCGCCGCGCAGGCGTCGCCTGGGTATTCAAGGTGCCTCCCGAGGCGCCTTCAGCTTGCCCGGGTCCTTGAGACAAAGGTCTCAAGTGGGCGCCGCGCCAGATCATCGGGCTTCCCGCCGACTTCGCGGGCCTGCACGCCAGAAACGGGTAAGGCTCCCTGGTGGTGAAAATAGGCTCAAGGGGCTTGGAGCACGCTTGGGCGCTACGAGAGGCACGACTCAAGAATAGCACCTGATCGCGGAATCCCAAGGGGTTCCATCGGTCGGCGACGCGCGTTCGTCGCGCTACTCGAGCGAGAGCGTGGAATCGATGTCGAGTCGCAGTTGTTTCACGCGCTCGATCGATGCGTGATCCGGCGGAATCACCTTGTCCGATCCGCGTACCTCGAGCAGTTCGCGCGAGAGATTCAATGCCGCCATCACCGCGATGCGCTCGGCGCCGAGCGCCTTGCCACGCTTGCGGATCGCCATCATGCGGTCGTTGAGGAAGTCTGCGGAGGCCACCAGCGCTTCGTGTTCGTCCTGCGCGCAGACCACCGTGTACTCACGCCCCATGATGCGGACGGTGACGCTCATGTTCTCCGCTTCCTGCGCAGAAGCCTTGGGGCTCACTGGAAATTCTCCGTGGCGGGAGTGTCCGAGGACGCGCATCGCGCGTCGCTCGTGAAGCAGGCGTCGTATCGCGAGGCGCTCATACGTTTTCCTCCGAACCCTGCTCGGTTTCGAGCTTGCGAACGCGCTCCACGACGCCTTCGATGCGTCGGCGCAATTCGGCGTTGAGGGCGGTCAGGCGATCGCGCTCCTGCAGGGCGCGCTTGGTTTCGAGCTTGGCCTGCCGGTAGGCGGCCACGAGCCGTTGCACGCGTTGTTCGAGCTGTTCGAGTTCCGCTTCGAGCACGTCAGAGCCGCCGGGTTCGGGTCCGCTACGAGTATAGCCCCGGCGACGCGCCAGCGACGGCGTTCTCCCGCCTGCGGCGCAGGCGGGTGAACGCCGCCGCAATC
>CAZXXM010000054.1:0-12504 GCA_964644715.1 uncultured Salinisphaerales bacterium | reverse complement strand
TCGCGGCCGGCCGCAGAATCTGCGCGGAAGGTATCGGCGCAGGCGCCGCGGCGGACGCCGATTCGGTGCCCGGCGCGGCGGAATGGGACGGCCGCGGGGCGACGTCGCGCAGTTCCGGCGGTAGGTCGTTGAGGTGGACGTCTTGTCCGGGCGCCATCACGGTGAGCCAGCGGCAGACGTTTTCCAGCTGCCGCACGTTGCCCGGCCACGCAAACGCCTGGAGGCGTTCCATGACTTCCGGCGTCACACGCTTGGTCTCCGACTGCAACTCCTTGGCCGCGGAGATCAGGAAGTGGCGCATCAACAGCGGGATGTCTTCCGCGCGCTCGGCCAGGCTCGGAATACGGATACGGATGACGTTGAGCCGGTGGTAGAGATCCTCGCGGAAGCGGCCTTCCTTCACCAGCGTCTCGAGATCCTGGTGCGTCGCGGCGATCACGCGCACGTCGACCTTCACCGGCGCCACGCCGCCGACGCGATAGAACTCGCCGTTCTGCAGCACACGCAACAGGCGCGTCTGCAGATCGGCCGGCATGTCGCCGATCTCGTCGAGAAACAGCGTGCCGCCATCGGTCTGTTCGAAGCGGCCCTTGCGCTGCGTCTGCGCGCCGGTGAACGCGCCGCGCTCGTGGCCGAAGAACTCCGACTCCATCAGGTCCTTCGGAATCGCCGCAGTGTTCACCGCGATGAACGGCTTCGAGACGCGCGGCGAGTTCACGTGCAGGGCACGCGCGACGAGCTCCTTGCCGGTGCCGGATTCGCCGGTGATCATCACGGTGATCTGCGACTGCGACAGTCGGCCGATCGCGCGGAAGACGTCCTGCATCGCCGGCGCTTCACCGATGATCGCCGTCGAGCCCAGCTCGGGCAGCGGCTCGGTTTCCACGCGGCGCGCGGCCGCCCGTCGCACCACCTCGGCCACGGCGTCGACGTCGCCGGGATTGGGCAGGTATTCGAACGCGCCGCCCTTGTAGCTGGCCACCGCCGCATCGAGATCCGAGTGCGCGGTCATCACGATCACCGGCAGGCCGGGCTTCTCGTGTCGCACGCGTTCCATCAGTTCGAGGCCGGACACGCCGGGCATGCGGATGTCGGTGATCAGGACATCGGGCGTGTCTTCCGAGAGCGCATCGAACAGCTCGGCTGCGCCCTCGAAGGTCTGCACCTTCATGCCGGCGCGCATCAGCGACTTCTGCATCACCCAGCGGATCGACTCGTCGTCGTCCACGACCCAGATTTCCAGTGTCTTGCTCATGTCGTCGTCTGCGTCGTCCGTCAGCCTGCTTCCCCGTTGAGGGGCAGATACATGGAAAACACGGTGCAGCCGGGCCGCGAACGGCACTCGATGACGCCACCGTGTGCATGAATGAGGTACTGAGCCATCGGCAGGCCCAGGCCCGTGCCTTCGGCGCGGGTGGTGACCATCGGATAGAAGATGCGATCGATCATCGACGGCGCGATGCCGGGGCCGTTGTCCTCGACGTCCACCTGGATGACGAGGCGATAGCGGTTGCCGCCGATCGTGAACTGGCGCCGCGTGCGGCTACGCAAGATCACGGAGCCTTCGCCGCGCCCACCGGCGATGGCCTGTCCGGCGTTGCGCACGACGTTGAGCACCGCCTGGATCAGCTGCTCGCGGTCGGCCACGATCTCGGGAATGCTGGGGTCGTAGTCGCGCAGGAAATGGATGTCCGAGGCGCCTTCGGCCTCGCACAACTGACGCACGTGCTCCAGCACCTCGTGGATGTTCACCGCGGCCTTCTGCGGCATGCGGTTGGGCCCGAGCATCCGGTTGACCAGGTTCTGCAGGCGGTCGGCCTCGCGGATGATCACGCCGGTGTATTCGCGCTGGCCGCTGTCCGGCAGTTCCTTCTCCAGCAGCTGGGCCGCGCCACGGATGCCGCCGAGCGGGTTCTTGATCTCGTGGGCCAGGCCGCGGATCAGTTCACGCGAAGCCTGGTGCTGCGAAAGCAGCAGCTCGTCGCGCGAGATGCGCAGGTGGCGATCCAGTGCCAGGCACTCCATCAGCAGGCCGCCACCCTTGCCGAGCAGGATCGGCGTGACCGTGCAATCAAGCGTGATCGACTCGCCGGCGCGCCGCATGCCCATCTCGCGTTCTATGAACCCGGTGCCGGAGTCCAAGGCGCCCTGCAGCCGCTTGGCGTGCGGCGAGAAGGAGGGAATGGCCTGCACCAGCGGCTCGCCGACCGCATGCCGCCGACCGACCTCGAAGAGACTCTCTCCGGCGGAGTTGATGGAGGCGACGGCCAGCTTCGCGTCGAGGCAGATCACGGCCGTGGTCAGACCGTCGAGCACCACGTCGGAGGCCACGCGCGAGCGGGGCACGAATTTCATGAAGCCGAAATTGCAAAAGGCGCGCCACGCGAGCGCGCCGAAAGGCTACCGAAAGAGACCCTTGATTGCACCGATTTGGTGCGAATTACCGCTCGGGCCCGACTTGGTGCGCCAGTTCCGTGCGTGGCGCTCTCCAGGTGCAGCCTCGCTTTTCCTCAATCCCGTCAGGGTGTTGGATTTCTCGGCCGCGGCGTCGGCCGGTTGGCCTCGCGCTCTTCCTTGCGCTGCTGCGTCAGCTGCACCGTCGGAGGCTTCATGTGGACGATGACCGGGGCCGCGCGGCCCACTTCCTTGCCCGAGGCGTTCACGGTCACCACGGTGACCATGTGCTCGCCGCGCTCGACGCCTTCTAGCGAGTAGTTCAGCGCGCGGGTGGCCTTCTGGTTCTGGGCCGTGCCGTCGAGCAGGTAGAGCAGACCGTAGCCATCCGGCAGCGGCTGGTTCAGGCGCACGCTGACCGGCAGCACGCGGTCGTCGCTACGGAAGGTTTCATCCGGCGCCGGCGACACGATGCTGACGCTCAAGGGCGCCGCACCGGTCATGTCGGACCCCGACGAGACGGGAGACCCGGACGACGAAGAGGACGTCGCAGCGGAGGACCCGCGGGCAGGCCCGACCACCTGGATCGGCGGCAGAACGACGGGCCTCGCGGTCTTGCTCGGCGGCTGGTCGGTGTAATGGGCCACGCCGTTGGCATCGACGGTCTTGTACACGTCGGTGGCCAGCACCGGGCCGGCGACCATGGCCGCCATACCGAACACCATCGACAACCGGATTCGAGCCATGGGAGCCGCCTTCACGTTGACGCGTCGATGGTAGGGACCGCGTCCGGCCTGTCAACGTTCGTCAACCAGCCGCCTCTTCGAGTTCGACCAGGGCTTCTTCGAGATGATCGAGCAGGCGCTGCACGCTGGGCAGCGTGCGCCGGCAGGCGATGAGCCCGAAGTCGACCTGATCGGCGCGACTGACGAGCGTGATGTTGAGTGCGATGCCATCCATGACCAGCGATACCGGGTACATGCCGTTGAGCTGGCAGCCTTGCCAGAACATCGGCGTACGCGGACCGGGCACGTGCGAGATGACGACGTTGATCGGCATGCGTTCCCAGCTGCCGGCCATGTTGATCAGGCCGGGCGCCATCAGGCCCAGCGCATAGGCCAGCAGCTCGGTCTGGCTCATCGCCTGGAAGCGCTGCTTGTTGTAATCCATCGATCCCTTGATCGCCTCGAAGCGCTTCACCGGATCGGCCACGTCGGTGGCCAAGGTCGCGAGCATGAAGGTGACGGCATTGCCCGGCTCGGCATGTTCCCGGTCGCGATGCAGCGACACCGGGACGCCGGCGACCAGCGGCTTGTCGGGTAGCGCGTTGAGATCGGTGAGGTACCGGCGCAGGGCGCTCGCGCACATCGCCATGACGACGTCGTTGAGCGTACCGCCCAGCGTCCTGGCGACGGCCCGCATGCGGGCCGTCGAGTAGGACTGCGCAGCGAAGCGGCGCGAGGCGGTGATCTTCTGGTTGAGGATGCAGCGAGGCGCCTTCAGCGCGGTGACCACGTCGGGATGCCGGGCGCGCGCATCGCGAAACGTCTGCTGCAGCTCGCGCAGCACGCGCGGCGCCGAGATCGCCGCGGCGCGCAAGCGATCGGCCTTGCGGATCGCCTCGCGCAGCACGGGTGTCGGCCGATGGCCGCTGCCGATCTCCCATGGCGGCGGCATGCCGGCGGAGTGCAAGGCGTCGTCCGACATCGACTTCATGAACAACCGGATCCCGGAAACACCATCCACGACCGAGTGGTGGATCTTCATGTACGTGGCGATACGCCCGTCTTCGAGCCCTTCGATCAGGTACACCCGCCACAGCGGGTAGGCGCGATCCAGATGTGCGCTGTGCACGCGCGAAACCATCGCCAGCAGCTCGCGGATGCGGCCCGGCCGGGGCAGCGCCATGTGCACGAAGTGATGCGCGAGATCGAAGTGCGGATCGTCCTCCCAATAGAAGACGCCCAGGCGCGACAGCGGCCGGCGATCGAAGGGCGGGGCGACCGAACTCGAAACCGCCAGCTGCGTGGCGAGCTTCGATGCGAAATCGGGCGGTGATCCTGCCGGCGGCGTGAACAGCGACAGCGCCCCCACGTGCAGCGGCTGGTGGCGTCGTTCGAGCAACAGGAAGGCAACATCGGTGGGCGATAGTCGGCGCATCGCGTCTCTCTCCGTGCACCCGTCGTGGCCGGCGCGTCTGTGGGCGCCGTGTCGTGGCCAGTCTAGCCGCTTCCCGGTCCGCGCCGGATTCGCATCGTCGCCCGTTAAACTTCGCCCATGACTCCCGACGAAATCCTGCTCGAAGGCGCGCCCAACTTCCGCGACTTCGGTGGCTACGCCGCTCTCGACGGCCGGCGCGTACGCCGCCGCCGGCTCTACCGCTCCGAACTGCTGCTCGACCTGACCGCGCGCGATCTCGCCACGCTGGCCGACCTCGACATCGGCCTGGTCTGCGATCTGCGCAGCCCGGGCGAGCGTCGCAAGCTGTCCAACGAATGGCCGGCCGACCGACCGTACGAATTGCTGGCGCTGGATCTGGGCTCTGGCCTGTCCGCGGTACAACCCGACAAGTGGAGCCGCAAGCTCGCCGATCCCACGTTCGACGCGGCGCGCGCACAGGCGGCGCTCGCCGACAACTACCGTCGCATGCCGGCGAGCTATGCCGGTGACCTGCGCGCGCTGTTCGAGCGCCTGGCACGTCCCGACGCGAAATCCCTGCTCGTGCATTGCGCCGCCGGCAAGGACCGCACGGGCTTCGTGTCGGCGATGCTGCTCACGGCGCTGGGCGTTCCGCGCGACACGATCATGAAGGACTACCTGGCCACGCAGGGACGCTACAGCTTCGAACGCCTGGTCAACACCCGGCTGCGGCTGGTGCTGCACGTCGAGCAGCTGCCTGAGCACGCGAACGATGCTCTGCGCGTGCTGGCCTCGGTGCGTTCCGAATTCCTCGAAGCGGCCTATGCCACGCTGGCCAAGGACTACGGCGGCGCCGAGCGCTATCTCGAAGACATCTGCGAACTGACGCCGTCACGCCGCGACGCGCTGCAAGCCGCGTTGCTCGAAGCCTGAGTCCTTCGGCGCCGCGCGTGCCCTCGCGACCGACCCGCCTTGCGAAGTCGCCCCGTGTCCGGGGTGTACCGCGGCCCACCGTCGAACAGCGCCTGCTGGCGGCGATGGAAAGCCTGCTGGAAAAGGGCAATGCCTTCGGTTCGCTGACGGTCGAGCAGCTCGCTGCCGAAGCGGGCATGGCGCGCGCCACCTTCTACCTGCACTTTCGCGACAAGGGCGAGCTCGTGCTGCGGTTGATGGGCCAGCTCACCGACGAGATCATCGCCAGCGCCGGCGTCTGGTTCGAGAACGCCGAGAACGCGGATCGCCGCGACATCGAACGCGCGCTGCACGGCATCGTCGGCACGTTCCGCCGGCATCGCGCGATCGTGGCAGCCATCAACGACACCGCGCCTTACGATCCGGCCGTCGCCGCGCTGTACCAGCAGATGATGGACCGGCTCTGCGACCAGAGCCGCCGCGCCATCGCGACCGTGAAGAAGCAGGGCAAGGCACACGAGCAGGCGACGCCTGACGTCGGCACGATCCTGACCTGGGCGGTGGATCTCTACTGTGCGCGCTTCATCGACCGCTACCCGGGAGCCGCGCTGGACGAGCTGGTGAAGTCGCTCGCGCACATCTGCGCGAGCGCGATCTTCGCGCCGGAATCGCGACGCCGCTCGAGGCCGTAATCCGTAGCCCGGACGAGGTCCGGGTTGTCGTCCGTCGATCCAGAGAAACTCCGGACTTCGTCCGGACGACGGTCAAGGCAGCAACACGGCCTTCACGCATTCACCGCGATGCTGCGCGCTGATGGCCTCGTTGATCTGCGCCAGCGGCCAGGTCTTCACCAGCTTGTCGAGCGGGAAGCGGCCGGCGCGGTACAGCGCCACCAGTTCGGGAATCAGGGACTGCGGATCGCTGTCTCCCTCGACGATGCCCTGTACGCGATGTCCGGAGAGCACGAGTGCCGTGAGATTCAGCGTGATCGACGATTCGGGCTTCGCCGCCGCCACGACGCCGCAGACGCCGTGCGGTGCCAGGCAGGCCAGCGCGCCTTCGATCACCGAGGGAATGCCGGTGTTGTCGAGCACGTAATCCGCGCCCTGCGGGAGCACGGCGCGCAACAGCACGGCGAGATCTCCGGCGGCGGGATCCACGGTGTGCGTGGCACCGAGTTCCATCGCAAGCACCCGGCGGGCCGCGTGCGGTTCGACCAGTACGATCTCCTTGCAGCCCTGCACCACCGCACCCATCACCGCGGCCAGGCCCACGGCGCCGCCACCACAGACGACGATCGACGAGCCCGGCCGCGCCGCCAGCGCACGCATCACGCTGCCCGCGCCGGTCTGGAAGCCGCAGCCCAGCGGACCGAGAAGTTCGAGCGGCGCGCTCGCGTCCACCTTCACGACGTTGCGTTCCCTCGCGATGGCGTGGCTCGCGAACGAAGACTGTCCGAAGAAATGACCGGACACGCGCTCACCACTACAGGTCAGGCAGGAGCTTCCATCGCTGCGCGCACCGCCGAAGTTCAGGGGAATGAACTGGTGACAGTAGCAGGGCTCCGAGTGCCGGCACCGGACGCATTCGCCGCAGGACAGGAAGCTGAGCACGACGTGATCGCCTGCCCGCAGATGACGCACATCGCGACCGACCTCCTCGACCACGCCGCTGCCTTCGTGGCCGAACACGGCCGGCAGCGGAACGGGGATGGCCTGGTCGCGCGCAATCAGATCGGTGTGGCACAAACCCACGCCGACGATGCGCACGCGCACTTCGTCCGCGCGGGGCTTCTCGATCTGCAGCTGCTCGATCGTGAATGGACCACCCGCCTGGCGGGCCACTGCTGCCGTGATCTCCATGCTCCCCCATCCTTATGTCGGGGCCCTTTTCGAGGCCATTCGTCAATAATAGACACAGTGTCCATTTTGCGGCTAGCGTAAGGACCGCTCCGGAAGAGAGCGTGCATACACGTGAGGAGACCCTGCATGAACCCGATCGGCAACAGACCCGTCGCCCCTGTGCGGCTCGGCGACGCGACCCACTACGAAAAGGGGTTTCCGCACGAGTTGTACACCGAGCTGCGACGCACGATGCCGGTGTGCTGGAGCGAGGAAGAGAACGGGCCGGGATTCTGGTCGCTGCTGCGTCATGACGATATCTCGGCCGCGGCGAAGAATCCGGGCCTGTTCTCATCGGCCACCGAGAACGGCGGACATCGTCTTTTCGATGAGCAGGCAGCCGGCGTCGCCGGTTCCGGTGCAGAGAGTCCGATCGGCGTTCCGTTCCTGTCCCGCGATCCACCCAAGCACGTGCAGCAACGCCTCGCGCTGATGCCGGCGGTGGCGCCGGTGCGGCTGGTGGAGATGGAAACCCGCATCCGCGCGCGCATCGTGCGGCTGTTCGAAGCGGTACGCGGCGACACTTCGTTCGACGTCGTCAAGGCGCTCTCCGCGCCGATCCCGATCCAGACGCTGGCCGAGCTGCTCGAGGCCCCGGAGGGTTCCGAGACCAAGCTCGTCGAGTGGACCAACGCGCTGATCGGCGAGGACGACCCCGAGTTCCGGCGTTCTCCCGAGTACATGGGCCAGATCATCGGCGAGCTGATGGCATTCGGTGCCGAGCTGCGCGCCGCGCGCCTGGACAGCGGCGGCGCCGACATCATCCGGCTGATCAGCCGCGAGAAGGACGGCAGCCTCGTCCCGCTGAAGGATTTCTTCGCGAATCTGATCCTCGTGCTGGTCGGCGGCAACGAGACCACGCGCAACTCGATCTCCGGCGGGCTGCTCGCGTTCACGCAGCATCCGACCCAGTGGGACCGGCTGGTGGCCGATCGCTCGCTGATTCCGTCCGCGGTCAACGAGATCGTGCGCTGGGTTTCGCCGGTGATGCACATGCGCCGCACCGTGATGCAGGACGTCGAGATCCGCGGGCAGAAACTCGCGAAGGGTTCGAAGGTGCTGTTCTGGTATCCCTCCGCCAACCGTGACGAAGAAACCTGGGGAAACCCGTTCGATTTCGACGTGACGCGGCCGGTGCAGCGTCATCTCGGATTCGGTGTCGGGCAGCACGTGTGCATCGGCAGCCGTCTGGCCGAGATGCAGATCCGCGTGTTCCTCGAGGAGCTGCTGAATCGTTACCAGACACTGGAGCTCACCGGTCCGGTGCCGCGCATCCGGTCCAATTTCATTCACGGCATCAAGTCGCTGCCGATGCGATTCGGCACCGTGCGTGGCAAGCCGTAGCCCGGACGCAGTCCGGGGAGCCGGTTCGTAAACAGAGAACATCCCTGGACTTCGTCCGGGCTACGAGACCCCGTTCAAATCGAGACCCGACGATGCACATCTCTCTCCACGCCCAGCAGCGCCCGAACGACCCCGCCATCACGATGAGTGACGGCCGCGTACTGAGCTTCCGGCAACTCGACAACGGGTCGATCGCGCTGGCCAACCGCTTTCATGCGCTCGGCCTGCGACGCGGCGACGTCATCGCGGTGCTGATGGAGAATCGTCCCGAGTACCTGCTCGCCACCTGGGCTGCGCAGCGCATGGGCCTGTACTACACGCCGATCAACTGGCATCTGAAGCCGGACGAGGTGTCGTACATCGTGTCGGACTCGGAAGCGCGCGTGATGGTGACCTCGGCCGCGCACCGCGAGACGGCCGCACGCGCCTGCATCGGCAGTTCGTGCACGCAGACGATCAACGTCGACGAGGCGGACTGGCAGGACGTGCGTGCGGCCATCGAGTCGACGACGGCAACGGCAGTGACGCACGAAGCCGTCGAAGGCCAGACGATGTTCTATTCCTCGGGCACCACCGGGAAACCGAAGGGCATCAAGCGCGCACTCGACGGTCGCCCGTTCGCCACGCCATCGCCGCTCGACAAGTTCCTCGCTGCGTTCTAGGGCGTCGACGCCGCCACGCGCTACCTGTCGCCGGCTCCGATGTACCACGCCGCTCCGCTGGGCTGGTGCATGGCGATCCTGCGCGGTGGCGGCCACATCGTCTGCATGACGCATTTCGACGCGGCCGAGTCTCTGCGATTGATCGCGAAGCACCGGATCACGCACGGGCAGTTCGTGCCGACGATGTTCGTGCGCATGCTCAAGCTGCCCGACGACGAGAGGGACGCGCACGACGTCTCGAGCCTGAAGGTCGCCGTGCATGCCGCCGCGCCCTGTCCGCCGGACGTGAAACGCGCGATGTTTGCGTGGTGGGGACCGGTCCTGCACGAGTATTACGGCGGCAGCGAGGTCAACGGCATGTGTGCCGTGGGACCGCAGGACTGGCTCACGCACCCGGGTTCGGTCGGCAAGGCGGTGCTCGGCGTGGCCCACATCTGCGACGACGAGGGTCGGGAGTTGCCGCAGGGCGAGACCGGTGCGGTCTATTTCTCCGGCATGCCGCCGTTCGAGTACTTCAAGGATCCGGAGAAAACCCGCTCGGCCTACAACGCACAGGGCTGGAGCACGCTCGGCGACATCGGCTACCTGGACGCGGAAGGGTATTTGTACCTGACCGATCGCAAGGCCTTCATGATCATTTCCGGCGGCGTGAACATCTATCCGCAGGAAGTGGAGAACGCGCTGATCGGCCACGCGGCGGTGATGGACGTCGCCGTCATCGGCGTGCCGCACGCGGAACTGGGCGAGGAGGTGCTCGCCGCCGTGCAGCTGCGCGATGCGAGCCAGGCGAGCGAGGCGCTCAAGGCCGAGCTGATCGCGTTCTGCCGTGAACACATTGCGCATTTCAAATGTCCGCGCCGCGTGGAATTCGACGCCGATCTGCCTCGGCTGCCCAACGGCAAGCTGCTCAAGCGGCTGATCAAGACGCGCTACACGACGGCGTGAATGCCGGGCGCCGCCGGCTGCGGCGGCGCCCATGCGTCAAATGGACAGGATCCCGCGCTGCACCGCGATCCGTGCGGCGTGCATCCTGCGTTGCGCGCCCAGCTTCACGTAGATGTTCTTCAGATGGAACTTGACGCAATCGACGCTGATGAACAGGGCGGCGGCGATCTGCGGATTGGAATGGCCCTGGACGAGCGCGCCGAGCACCTGCCGTTCGCGCCCGGTCAGATCCTGGATGAACGGAGCGCCCTGGAGCGTCTGCGACTCCGCATGGCCTGCGTCGGTGCAGGGATCTGCGTATACCGTGCCAGGCCTGCCACGGATCGCATGCGCCGCGTCGCGAGGTGCGCGAAAGGCGGGCGGCCTCGGCGCCATGCAGAAGACGTGTCGATTTCGGCATTTCGCCCGCCGGGCGCTCATCGTGGCGACGCTGCCGGGGTATATGGCCGGATGGAGAACATGGAGACCCGCCTTCTCCTTCTCTAGGAACGCTGCCAGTCGACGGCCTGTTCGAAGACATGCGCCGCACGGTAGAGCGTGGATTCCTCCCAATGCCTGCCCACCAGCATCAGCCCGATCGGCAGATCGTCACGCACCGCGCAGGGGATCGAGATCGCCGGATGGCCGGTGACGTTGAACGGCGCGGTGTTCGGAATCGCCTCGAAGGCGCGAGCGCAGACCTCGGCGATGCCCGCTTCCGCGGACGGAATGCGACGGGCCTTCATCGGCACCGTCGGCATCAGCAGCACGTCGACGCGCGACAGCGCCTCGTCGTATGCCCGCTGCAGGCGCCGCGACAGGTTCTGCGCGCGCGCATAGTGCTGGCCGCGATACTTGTCGAGCACGTACTGCCCGAACAGCAGCGTCGCCTTCACGGAATCGGAGAAGTCGTCGGCGCGCGTGCGCCAGGCGTCGTGCGCCTGCATCAGGCTCGGCACGTACAGGCCTTTCCAGTTGAAGCCAAACCCGTTGCCATGAAGCATCTGCACGGTGCCGCCTTCGTGCGCGATGGCGGACCAGATCGCGGGCGCAGCGAGGTGCAGCGGAATGGAGATCTCCTCCACCTCCGCGCCCATGCCCCGATAGAGCGATGCGGCCGCGCGCACGGCAGCGTCGACATCTTCTTCGGACAACGCGTGTCCGAATCCTTCGCGCGCGGGCGGCCTTTGAAGCGAGCGGCGCTTCGTAGGTGTGGTGATCGCTCATGACGGTCTCCGGAAAATCGGATTCAGGATTGGGAAACGAAGCGGAGCTCAGATCTTCTCGAGATAGCTTTCCCAGAGATCGACGACGACGCTCGAGTTGTCGGCGGCATCGCTCCACAGATCCTTGGCCTCGAACTTCACGTGGTACGTAGGTTCGAGCTTGGCTTCGATGCCGTGTCCGGCGGAGCCCGCGAACGGGAAGGCATGCGTCGTCCGGTGCAGGATCGTGCCGCGCTTGCCGCGGACGTAGCGCGGCATGCGTGCGTGTCCGCGGAAATGACCGGAACGCACCACGACGGCATCGCCGGGCTGCAGGTCCAGACTTCCGTCACGCGCACGTTCGCCCGGTGTCACCGGCAGTGCGAGCGGGAACCGCCCTCCGGCCTTGGCTTCGAGCGTCTCGTGCGAGATGTAGCCCTTCTCGACGAACAGCGCCGCGACGCCGGTGACGATGCGCTCGTAGTAGCTCGACGCGAGGTAGTGGCGCGGGTCCATGCGTTCGATCGCGTGGCGCAGCTCGTCGATCGTGAAAGCCTTGAGTTCGCCGGCACCGACGAAGATCAGCGCATAGCCGATCGGCTCCCAGGCTTCGTGGAACACCGGCTCGTTCGGCTCCGGGCGCACTGCTCCAAAGCCGTTGACGCCACCCAGGTCATGCACGCCGTCCATGCCGATCTCCATCGTTCCGGGCCTTTTCGCGCAGGCTTGCGTCGCGGCCGGTATGGAGACACCGTAAGGAATCCGGGGAACGTGCTCCTGTTCCGGCTTCTTCCATTCCTTGCTCCAGATTCCCGCGAAGCCGGATCGGGTAGCAGGCCCGCCAAGCGCCTGATCGGGAAAAGATTGGGCCCGGACGGCGGAGCAGATTAGAAAAAATTCCGCGCCGGGGGCTTGGATCGGGGCGCCTCTCGGAATACTGTATATGCGTACAGTGTTTCCGGCAGTGCCCATGCTCACCCCCCGCCAGACCGACATTCTCGCGTTCATCCGCGCCTCCCTGGA
>CAZXXM010000053.1:4099-12580 GCA_964644715.1 uncultured Salinisphaerales bacterium | reverse complement strand
CAGCAGCGCCTTCATCCCGTAGAACGAGAAGCGCTCCCACATCTCGGTGAAGAAGCAGACGTAGAGCCCCTTCGGGTGGCCGAGGAATTCCTCGGCGCAGGGAGAAGCGGCGGCAGGGGAAGCGGACGTCACGGGGGAGCGTTACGGAATGGGCGACGAGCCGAGCATCCGGCGCGGCGCGCCGCGGTGCAAATCCGATCGAGTTCCAGATCGGCCGGCGGACCCCAAAGCGCTCAACGCAAAGGCGCAAAGGTCGCGAAGAACGGTCAAGCCCCCGCGTTCTTGAACTTTGCGCTCTTTGCGCCTTTGCCTTGAAGCTTTTCGAATGACGCGCCTGCAATAACGGACGCCCCAAACGACTCCCCCCGCCGAAGCGGGGGGAGCGTGGACAGCGGATGTGCCCGAAACCTAGCGGCGACCGCCGGCGTAACGACCGCCCTTGCCGTTCTTCTCGTCCTTGCGCTCTTCGTTCACGCGGATGAGGTTGCCGCGGATTTCCTTGCCGTTGAGGCCGGCGATGGCGGCACGCGCCTCGTGACCCTCCATTTCCAGGAAGCCGAAGCCCTTGCACTTGCCGGAGAACACGTCCTGCATGAGCTTGATCGAACGAACCTTGCCGTGCGCGGAGAACAGCTCGGTCAGTTCCTTCTCGGTGGTGTCGGGCGGCAGATTGCCGGCATAGATGCGAAGCATGGGGATCTCCTTACTGGGTTGCTCGAAACTGGGGCCGGTCCGACATTCCGCAAGCGGTCACGCCGTAAACCCCGAAATGGGTTGAAAGTTCAGCGCGGCCGGTTGGACGCGCCCTGCTGCGGCCGGTTCTGGGAAGGACGGCCACCCTGCGAGTGCCGCTGCCCGCCCCCGCCGCCCGGCTTGCCGCCGCGCGGAGCCGAATGGTTGCGATGTCCGTTGCCGTTGCCGCGACCTTCGCCGCTCCGGCGATGCCCGTGCGGCTGACGCTGCTGCGGCGGACGATCGGCGGGCTGGTTGGCGCGCGCGGCCAGCTCGGCCGCACTCGGCTGCGAACCGGGTTCGAATCCCGGTACGACCGACGAGGGAATCTCGCGCTTGAGCAGCTTCTGGATGTCGCGCAGGTACTCGCGCTCGTCGCCGCTGACCAGCGAGACCGCCTCGCCCTCGCAGCCGGCACGGCCGGTGCGGCCGATGCGGTGCACGTAGTCCTCCGGCACGTTGGGCAGCTCGTGATTGATCACGTGCGGCAGCTGATCGATGTCGATGCCGCGAGCGGCGATGTCGGTGGCCACGAGTACGCGGATGTCGCCGGCCTTGAAGTCGGCCAGGGCCTTGGTGCGAGCGTTCTGCGACTTGTAGCCGTGGATGGCCGCGTTGGTGATGCCTTCGCGGGCCAGCTGGTCGGCCAGGCGGTTGGCGCCATGCTTGGTGCGCGTGAAGACCAGCACCTGCTTCCAGTCGCCCTGCTTGACCAGGTGGGCGATCACCGCGGTCTTGCGCGACTTGTCGACCGGGTGCACGCGCTGCGCGACCAGCTCCGCCGGCGTATTGCGCGGCGCCACGTCCACGCTGACCGGATCGCGCAGGAAGGTCTGCGCCAGGCTGCGAATTTCGGGGTTGAACGTGGCCGAGAACATCAGGTTCTGTCGCTGCTTGGGCAGTGCGGCGACGACGCGGCGGATGTCGTGGATGAAGCCCATGTCGAGCATGCGATCGGCCTCGTCCAGCACCAGCGTCTCGATGCCCGACAGGTTGGCCACGCGCTGCTGCATCAGGTCGAGCAGCCGGCCGGGCGTGGCGACGACGATGTCGATGCCGCGGCGGAACTGATCGATCTGCGGGTTCATGCCCACGCCGCCGAAGATCACCGCGGTCTTGAACCCGGGCAAGAAGCGGCCGTAGGTGCGGACGGATTCGCAGACCTGGGCGGCCAGTTCGCGCGTCGGCACCAGGACCAGCACGCGTGGAAGCGGGCGCGGCGAAGTCCCCGCCAGCTTGTGGAGGATCGGAAGCGTGAAGGCCGCTGTCTTGCCCGTTCCGGTCTGGGCAGCCGCCAGCAGATCGTGGCCGGCGAGAACCAGCGGAATGGACTTGCCCTGGATCGGGGTGGGCTGCGTGTAGCCCTCGTGTTCAAGGGCGCGCAGCAGCTCGGGCGCAAGGCCCAGCTCGGAAAAACTCATGAAAAACAACTCCTGCAACCGCCACGCCGCGACAACGCGCGGGCCCGGTTCAGGCGAATGAAAATTGGCAGACGCCGGATGGCGCCAACGGGTTTGTTCTGCGGAAGGTCATCGGCCATGCGAGGAACGACTCACGTCGATCCGGGTTGGGTCAATGACGATTTACGGCAGGGGCGCAACCGGAGCGCCGCTTCAAACGGCGCGAAGTGTAGCCGATGGGACCGGCGGCCGTCTCGCGGCAGCACACGCCGCTCATCGTTCCTGATCGTGCGCCGGGCGCCATCCGCCATCGCGCGGCGGATACCGCTCCTAGCATGACGTCACTCCTTCCGCCCCGCCCTGCCCGGGCTCAGCAACGTTTCGCACATGCCTCTTCCCGCTTTGCGGCCCGCTCGTGCCGCGCTCCCGATCCTGCTGTTCGTGTCGTCCACGACCGCATCCGCACTCGATCCGCAACTCGCCCCGAGTCAGAACTTCGACCTCAGCCACTGGAAGCTCACGCTCCCTTCGGCGCAGGAGCTGGATCCGAACCAGCTGAACAGCGGCTACAGCCATGCCGATGTCTTCTTCACCGATCCGCGCAGCGGCGCCATGGTGTTCCGGTGCCCCAACCTCGCGGGGACGACGGCCAACTCCACCTACTCGCGCACCGAATTGCGCGGCATGCTCGATCCGGGCAACAGCAGCGCCAAGGCACCGTCCAACAACTGGATGCCCGCGCAGGGCGCCATTCTTCGAGCCACCCTGCGCGTCGATCACGTGTCGACGACCGGCGACGCCGCCAAGGTCGGTCGCGTCGTCGTCGCCCAGATCCACGGACCGCAGACCGAGCCGCTGCGCCTCTACTACGGCAAGAAGCCGGGCGAGACGACCGGCCGGATCTACGCCGCGACCGAGACCGTCGACGGCAAGACGCGCTGGTCGACGGACATCGTCCCCAACGCGGGCGGGACCGGCATCCCGCTGGGCGAAAACTTCAGCTATTCGATCAAGCTGCTCGGCACTCGCCTGGGCATCCTCGTGTATCGAGCCGACGGCCGCGTCCATCGCTGGTCGACCGACGTCGACTCGCGCTACCTGGACCAGCCGCAGTATTTCAAGGCGGGCGTCTACAACCAGAACAACACCGGCGACAGCAGCGATTACGCGCAGGCCACGTTCTTCAAGCTGAAGCAGATTCACCCGCTGCCGGAGTAGGCCGCGCGAACGCGCGGGTGCAGCAGGTAGGATGCGGCTTCAGCCGTTTTCCTCCTTCCCGCCCATGCACAGAACTGCGGACCTGACACGGCGTTTGCTGGCAGCATTGCTGCTCACCGCCGTGATCGACGGCGCGCACGCCGCGACCTTCACCCCGATGGATCTGGTGACGATGAAGCGGGTGTCCGATCCGCAAATCGCGCCGGACGGCGAGCAGATCGCGTACACGCTTCGCACCACCGATCTCGACGGCAACAAGGGCGTCCGGCAGATCTGGCTGCTCGATCGCAAGACCGGCAAGACCCGACAGGTCACCAGCGGCAACGGAAATTCGGACACGCCGCGCTGGAATGCGGACGGCCAGCTCTACTTCCTGTCGACGCGATCCGGCAGTTCGCAGGTGTGGCGACTCGATCCCTCCGGAGGCGAGGCGCAGTCTGTGACCAGCCTGCCGCTCGACGTCGGCGCCTTCGGACTTGCGCCCAGCGGAGATCGCATCGCGCTCGCGTTCGAAACTTTTCCGGACTGCGCGGCCGACCTCGACTGCAGCGCGCGAAAACTCAAGGAACGTGCAGCACGCAAGGAAACCGGGCAACGCTACGACCGTCTGTTCGTCCGTCACTGGGATACCTGGAAGGACGGCACCCGCTCCCAGCTCTTCGCGGCGACGCTCAAGGACGGCAAGGCCGGCCTGCCCGCCTGGGTCAGCCGCGATCTCGATGGCGACGTGCCGACCAAGCCCTTCGGCGACGACGCCGATTTCACGTTCACGCCGGACGGCCGTAGCTTGATCTTCGTGCTGCGCGCCGCCGGCCGCACCGAGGCCTGGAGCACGAATTTCGACCTGTGGCGCGCACCAGCGGACGGCGCCTCACCGCCGGAGAATCTGACCGCCGACAACCTCGCCGCGGACGTCCGCCCGCTGCTGACGCCGGATGGCAAGCAGCTCGTATGGCTCGCGCAGAAGCGCCCCGGCGCCGAGTCCGATCGGGCATGGATCCGCGTCCGCGATCTCAAGACCGGCGTCACGCGCGACGTGGCACCCAAGTGGGACCGCTCGCCGTCGTCGATCGCCTTGTCCAGCGACGGGCGCACCTTGTACGCAGTGGCCGACGACCTGGGGCAGACGCCGCTGTTCGCGATCCAGCTGTCGAGCGGCATCGTGCGCAAGCTCACCGGGCCTGGCAGCGTCAGCGGCTTCAGCGTCGCCGAAGCCGGCGTCGTCTACGCGCAGAACCGGCTCGACGCGCCAGACGATCTCTACCTGCTCGGCTGGAACGGCGGGCAGAAGCGCCTGACCCAACACAACGCCGACCGGCTCAACGGCATTCCCCTGAGCGCGCACGAGGTGTTCACGTTCCGCGGCTGGAACGACGAGACCGTGCAGGGCTACGTCATGAAACCGGCCGGGTTCTCGCCCAACGGCAAGTACCCGGTCGCCTTCATCATCCACGGCGGTCCGCAGACGTCGATGGGCAACGATTTCCACTATCGCTGGAATCCGCAGGTCTTCGCCGGGCGCGGCTACGCGGTCGTCGCGATCGACTTCCACGGCTCCACCGGCTACGGCCAGGCCTTCACCGACTCGATCTCGAACGACTGGGGCGGCAAGCCGCTCGTCGATCTGCAGAAGGGTCTTGCACAAGCGCTGTCGCAATACCCCTGGCTCGACGGCTCACGCGCGTGCGCGCTCGGCGCGAGCTACGGCGGGTACATGGTCAACTGGATCGAAGGAAACTGGCCCGGCGCCTTCAAGTGCCTGGTCAATCACGACGGCGTGTTCGACAACCGGTCGATGAGCTATTCCACCGAAGAACTCTGGTTCGACGAGTGGGAGCAGGGCGGCACGCCTTACGACAAGCCGGAGAATTTCGAGCGCCACAACCCGGTCAACCATGTCGCCAAGTGGAACACGCCGATGCTGGTGATCCACGGCGGACGCGACTTCCGCGTACCGCTCGAACAGGGGCTGGCGACGTTCACCGCGCTGCAGCGGCGCGGCATCGAATCGCAATTCCTGCATTTCCCCGACGAGAACCACTGGGTGCTCGCCCCGAAGAACAGCCTGCTCTGGCATGACACGGTGCTCGAGTGGCTGGACAAACATCTCAAGTAGCCCGTACGCAGTCCGGGGTTGCGACAAGTATTGCGAGGGGAACCTCGGACTGCGTCCGGGCTATTCGGTCGCTTCCTCAGGCGCTCAGCGCCGCCCGGCTTTCCTCGAACCGTTCCTGCACGCCGTCGATCTCGAAGACGTCCACCTCGGGATTGATGTCGAGTTTCAGGAACGCCGGGACGCGCAGCCGGTCGATGCCCGCGAGCCGGCCCTCCCGATTCTGGTGGCTCTGAAGGGCTGCGACCGTCACCACGTCGATGTAATCCGCCGGACCTTCGTGCGTGCGGCCGAAGTCCATCCAGCGGCTCGGCACCTCGACCAGTTCGGCCGGAAAATCCCAGGCCTGCAACACCATGCGGCCGACGCGCGGCTGCAGATTGCGGATCACGCGATCCAGCGCCGCCATGTCGGTGACGTCTTCGCCGAAGGACTCGGCCATGCGGATCACCGGCAGCGCGCCGATCTCGTGCGACAGGCCGGCCAGCATCGCCATTTCTGGTCGCAGCACCGTGCAGTGCGAGGCCAGCACCTGCGCCAGCGCGGCCACTTCCAGGCTGTTCGCCCAGGTCTTCCGCAGCCTTTCCTTGAGGGCCGGCGCGCGCGAGAAGAACAGCTGTTCCAGCGCCAGGCCGGTGACCAGGCTGCGCACCAGCCCCATGCCCAGCCGCGTCACCGCCTGCTGGATGTTGTCGATCTTGCGGCCGGCGCTCAGCGCGCTGCTGTTGGCCACGCGCAACAGCCGGACCGCGATGGCCGGATCTCGTCCGATCTCGGCCGCCAGCCGCGAGGCCGTGGCGCGCTCGTCCTGCGTCGCCTGGCCGATGCGCATCGCGACCTCGGGCAAGGTCGGCAAGGTGAGCCGATCCTGCGTGAGCGCGTCGACCACCGCGCGGAACAACCGGTCTTCCTGGAGCATCGGGGGCCTGCGAGCGAGGGGTCGTGGACTCGCATCGGCCGCCGCCGGCGGAACTTCAGCGACCGCAGACCAACGGCCGTTTTCGCTGCACGAACGGCCCGGGATACGGTCCTTATCAGACCGTCAGGGCGATGCTCGCCTCGTGAGACCGGTTGAGCATCAGCCGACCGAAACGCTTCTCGCCGAATTCACGCGTGTACTCGCCGTCCTGCCAGGCCATGCGTCCGCCGATCATCACGCCGGCGACGACGCCTTCGGGCCGATTCACGAGCTGCCTGGCCTCGAAGCAGTCGCGCCAGATGAAGCGGTAGCTCTTCTCGGGGTCCCAGGCCGCGAGCCGCTCGGGATCGATCAGCACCAGGTCCGCCGCCGCACCGGGCTCGAGACGGCCGGCGTCGATGCCGAGAAATTCCGCCGGCTCGCGGGTCAGACGCCGAACGGCCTGCCCGACGCGCTCGACCCCGTCTTCCTGCGCGATCTTCAGCGTGCGCAGGTTGCCGTCGAAGAACGCCATGTTGGTCAGGTGCGCACCGCTGTCGTTGAAGCCCGGCAGCAGCAGCGGATGGAACAACAGCTGCTTGACCACGCGCGGATCGCGGTTGGCGGTCACCGTGGACCAGCGCAGCTGCGTGTCGAAGCGGCGCAGCAATTCGAGCATGAAGTCGGCCTCGTCGCAGGGTTTCGGCATGCTTGCGAACACCTCGGCTTCGACGCCGGACGTCGCGCCGGTGCCGCTGCGCTGCCAGGCGCAAAGACGCTCGTACACCCATTGCAGCGAATGGCCGTTCCATTCCGCGATCGCACAGTCGTCGAGCGTCATGTCGCTCAGATCACGCGACAGCACGTTGTCGTCGATGCGCAGCCAGCGTTTCAAGCGCGCGAGGCTCAGACCGCGTTTGCCATGCCACCACATGCGACGGAACTCGGCCTGCCAGGCCGGATCGTTCATCAGCTTCTCGCGCCCCGCGCGGTCTTCGAGATCCAGTTCGTTCAAGCGGCGCAGCACCGGCACTTCCTCGGCCAGCGGCGTGATCGCGCCGTCGGCCCAGGTCCGGAACGGCGCGCCGAGCGCCTGCAGGCGGAAGCGGCCGTCGTAGAGCTTGGAGTTCAGCAGGCGGGTCATGAACAGCGCCGCCTTGAGCAGCAGGCGGTTCATGTGCAGATCCAGCGCCGCCACCGCCGCGAGCTTCAGCGGTTTTCCGTGCAGGCGGCCGGACGTCAGCGAGAAGGTCTTGAACACCGCCGCCGGGCTGTCCTTGGGCGGCGTCGCCTGCCAGACACGCTCCCAGCGCCGCACGATGTTCGTCAGGAACTTCAGTTCCGAGAACGGCGCGAACTGCGTCGGGATCTGCTTGTGCGTGTTCGGCTGGTTGGCGAGGTAGTGGAACGGCAGCGCGTCGGTGGAGAAACCGACATAGCCCTCCTTCATACCCTTGTCGAGCAGGCTGCCCATCGCCTTCAGCTCGGCGTCCGTGGGTTCGCGCGACACCGAATCCTGCAGGCCCATCACCTCGATGCGCAGCATCGAATGCGGAATCATCGGCACGACGTTGGGGCCGAGCGCCTTGGCGTCGAAGTGATCGAGATACGCCTGGGAGTCGTTCCAGCTGGCCTGGTCGGCCACCTTGGAGAGCACGTGCTTGGGCACATTCTCCACGCGGGCGAAGCAGTCGACGATCGGATCCGCGCCGTTGCGTCGCTGGTTGCCGAAGGCCAGGCCCAGCGAGCAGTTCGCCACCAGCACCGTCGTCGTGCCGTGGCGAACGGCTTCCGGCAGCTGGGGTTCGATCTCCACTTCGAGATCGAAGTGCGTATGGATGTCGAGCAGTCCCGGCGTGAGCCAGCGGCCCTGCGCCTCGATCACCCGATCCGCGTTGGCGGCCGGCAGTTCCTGCGCGATCGACACCACGCGGCCTTCCGCGACCGCCACGTCGGCCCGCCGCGGCGCCCCGCCACTGCCGTCGAAGATCAGGGCATCGCGAATCAATGCATCCCAGCGCGTCGTGCTGCCGCCACCGTCCATCGTCATCTCCCGCCACCCGGTCGGACCAGAGTATTCCGGGGCTCCAGGTTCGTCAGGTAGCAAGAACGGCCCAAGG
>CAZXXM010000053.1:0-3999 GCA_964644715.1 uncultured Salinisphaerales bacterium | reverse complement strand
CCCTCGTGGAAATCGAGCACGACGACGTCGCCGCCATGGGCCTTCACCGCGGCATAGCCGGCGATCTGCTCGGGCTTGTAGTCGCCGCCCTTGACGAGCAGGTCCGGTAACACACGGCCGATCAGGCGTTCCGGCGTGTCTTCCGAGAACGGCACGACGAAATCGACGCACTTGAGCGCGCCGAGTACGCGCATGCGGTCCTCGCAGCGGTTGACCGGTCGCGTCGGACCCTTCAGCCGTCGCACCGACTCGTCCTCGTTGACCGCGACGATCAACAGGTCGCCGCGCTGGCGCGCCGCTTCGAGATAGCGCACGTGGCCGACATGCAGCAGATCGAACACGCCGTTGGTCATCACCACGACATTGCCGCGCGAGCGCGCTGCGGCGACCCTCAACAGCAACTGCTCCTCGGTGACCAGGCTTTCCTCGCCCGGTGCCGGACGGTGCAGCGCGAGCTCGAGTTCCGCGCGGCTCGCCGTAGCGGTACCCAGCTTGGCGACGACGATTCCGGCCGCGACGTTCGCCAGCCGCACGGCGTCCGCCATGTCCTGGCCCGCCGCGATTCCGGCGGCGAGCGTCGCGATCACCGTATCGCCGGCGCCGGTGACGTCGAACACCTCGCGCGCCTCGGTGGGCAGGTGCAGGGGCGGTTTTCCCGGCCGCAGCAAGCTCATGCCCTTCTCGCTGCGCGTGACCAGCAGCGCATCCAGATGCAGATCGTTGATCAGGCGCGCGCCCTTGCCGATCAGCGTGGCGTCGTCCGGGCAGGGCCCGACGATGGCCTCGAGTTCGCCCAGGTTGGGCGTCAGCACCGTGGCGCCGCGATAGCGCGTGAAGTCGTTGCCCTTGGGATCGATGACGACCGGCTTCTTCAGGGCCTGGCATTGCGCGATCAGCGCCGGCACGTCCATCAGCGTGCCCTTCGCGTAATCCGAGAGCACGGCGACCTGCACCTGGCCCAGGCCGATGGTGAACCGCTCGATCAGCCTGGCGCGATCGAACGCGCCTTCGCTCGCGTACGACTCCTCGAAGTCGAGCCGGATGACCTGCTGGTTGCGCGACAGCACGCGCAGCTTGGTGATCGTCGGCAGCCGCGGCGACTCGATCCAGTCGGGTTCGATGCCATGACGGCGCAGCTGCGCCGCGAGCGAGGCCGCCGGCGGATCGCGTCCGACGACACCGAGCAGCGAGGCCTGCGCGCCCAGCGCGGCGAGATTCAAGGCGACGTTGGCCGCACCACCGGGCCGCGAATCGTCGCGACCGACGCGGACCACCGGAACCGGCGCTTCCGGCGAGATGCGCTGCGTAGGACCCGACCAGTAGCGGTCGAGCATCACGTCGCCCGCGACGAGCAGGCGGGTCTTCGAGAAATCAGGGATTCCGTGCATGGGCAAAGCTTAGCGCCATGCCCCACGCGTAGCCCGGACGAAGTCCGGGGTCGCCGCTCTGGAAACGGCTGAAACCCCGGACTTCGTCCGGGCTACGGCGGGCGCCTCAGGTGTGGCTGAGCCACTCCGGATACTTTTCGGCCTGGCCTTTGACCAGCGCCAGGTAGTCGGCCTGCAGGCGGGTCGTGATCGGACCGCGCGAACCGCTGCCGATGACGCGGTTGTCGACCTCGCGGATCGGCGTGACTTCGGCCGCGGTGCCGGTGAAGAAGGCCTCGTCGCAGCAGTACATCTCGTCGCGCGAGATGCGGCGCTCGGTGACCTTCAGACCCAGGTCCTGCGCGAGCTGGATCACGGTGCGGCGCGTGATGCCGTCCAGGCAGGCGCTGAGATCGGGCGTATGCAGCTCGCCGCGATTGACGATGAAGATGTTCTCCGCGCTGCCCTCGGCGACGAAGCCCTGCGTGTCGAGCGTGATCGCCTCGTCGTAGCCCTCGCGCAGCACTTCGTTGAGCGCCAGCATCGAATTGATGTACTGCCCGTTGGCCTTGGCGCGGTGCATGTTGGAGTTCGGATGACCGCGCGTGTACGAGCTGGTCTTCACGCGGATGCCGCGCTCCATGTTGTCCGCACCCAGGTACGAGCCCCAGGTCCATGCGGCGACGATCACGTGCGTCTTGAGATTGTCCGCGCGCAGGCCCATGCCCTCGGCGCCGTAGAACACCATCGGGCGCAGATAGGCTTCCTTGAGATTGTTCTTGCGAAGCACCTCGAGCTGCGCCTCGCTGACCTGCTCGGGCGAGAACGGCATCTTCATGCCGAGAATCTTCGCGGAGTTGAACAGGCGCTTCGTGTGCTCCTCGAGCCGGAAGATCGCCGTGCCACGCGGCGTCTGGTACGCCCGCACGCCCTCGAAGCAGCCGACGCCGTAGTGGAGCGTGTAGGTCAGGACATGGGTCGTGCAGTCGCGCCAGGGGCGCATCTCGCCGTCGTACCAGATCCAGCCGTCGCGGTCGGCCATCGTCGTCATTGCAGGAATTCCTTTGTCGCGGGAGTGGGAATGCAAAACCCGCCTGTGCGGCGGGCGGACTTTATTATAGGCCGATGAGCCCTCCGCCCCAGCCGCCGCATCGCATCCTGATCGTGCGGATCTCGGCCCTGGGCGACATGGTGTTCTGCACGTCCCTGCTCGAAGGCCTGCGGCGCGCCTATCCGGAAGCCCACATCGCCTGGCTCGCGCAGCCGGGGCTGGCCGGCCTGCTCGAAGGCGATGCGCGCCTCGACGAGGTGATCCGCCTTCCCGCCGGAGGCCTCGAAAGCCTGTCCGGCCTGCTGGATACGCGGCGGCGACTGGCCCAGGTGCCGGCATTCGACTGGGTCATCGATGCCCAGGGCCTGTTCAAGACGCGTCTGCTGTGCCGCATGGTCCGGGCGCGCCGGCGCTATGGATTCAAGTCCAAGGAACCCGGCGCCTTCCTGATGGACGAGCTGGTGCCCAAAGACGGTGAAGCGCTGGCGATCGGCCGCGAGTACCGTCACCTCGCACGCCATCTCACCGGCGGCGCGGATCCCGGTGCGCCGCGCCTGATCCCGTCGGAAGCGGCTCGCGCGCGGGCCGACGAGATCATGCGAAGCCAGCAGCTCGAACCCGGCTACGTCGCGCTGTGTCCGTTCACGACGCGGCCGCAGAAGCACTGGATGGAGCCGTACTGGGGCCAGTTGGCGCATCGGCTGCAGGATCTCGGCATGGGTCCGTTCGCCGTGTTCGGCGGCCCCGCGGACCGCGAGGCCGCTCAACGCATCCTCGCGAACATGCCGGAGAACACCGTCGACCTGGTCGGCGCGACGCGCGTCTCCGACCTGTCGGCGATGCTCGATCGCGCGAAGCTCGTGATCGGTGTCGACACCGGCCTGACCCACATCGGCAGCGCGGTGCGAAAGCCCACGCTGGCGCTGTTCGGCTCGACCTGCCCGTATACCGGGGGCGCCGAGTCGCCGCTGAAGGTGATGTATCTCGCGCTGCCCTGCGCCCCGTGCAAGCGTCATCCAACCTGCGGCGGCGTGTTCATGTGCATGCGTGACCTCGCGCCCGAACACGTGGCGATCGAGGCCCGGAAGCTGCTGCAGGAATCGGCGTGAAGATCCTCCACGTCGAGACCGGGCTGCATCTCTATGGCGGCGCGCAGCAGGTCGCCTTCCTGCTCGGCGGCCTTGCGCAGCGCGGCGCGGAGAACCTGCTGGTCTGCCCGCCGGACGCCGCCATCGGCCAGCACTTCGCCGGCTCCGCGGTGACGGTGCTCAAGGTTCGCTGCGGCGGCGATGCGGATCTCGGCTTCCTGTTCCGGCTGCGCCGCGTGCTGCGCGAGCACCGGCCCGATCTGGTCCACCTGCACTCGCGGCGCGGCGCCGACGTGCTGGGCGCGCTCGCCGCCCGACTCGAAGACACTCCCGTCGTGCTGTCGCGCCGGGTCGACAATCCCGAATCGCGCACCTGGGCCGGCATCAAGTACCGGCTGCACGATCGCGTGATCGCGATCTCGCAGGGCATCGCCGACGTGCTCGCCGCCGAAGGCGTGTCCAGCGACAAGCTGCGCGTCGTGCGATCGAGCCT
>CAZXXM010000052.1:3821-12926 GCA_964644715.1 uncultured Salinisphaerales bacterium | reverse complement strand
CATCGTCGACAAGCTGGTCGAAGCCACGGTGCGCGGCACCGAGAGCGACTACGTGCGCCCCGAGGTGCACGACGAAGACGGCACGCACACGCACCGCTACTCGGTGTCGAAGGGTATTCCGCGCCTGCGCCGCGCCGTGAGTCGCTGGTACAAGCAGCGCTACGACGTCGACATCAACCCGGAAACCGAGGCGATCGCCACGATCGGCTCGAAGGAAGGCCTCGCGCATCTGGCTTTCGCCACGCTTGCCGAGGGCGACGTGGTGCTGGTGCCCAACCCGGCGTACCCGATCCATCCGTACGGCGTGGTGCTGGCCGGTGCGGACGTGCGCCACGTGCGCATGACGCCGGAAGTGGACTTCTTCGAGGAACTGCAGCGGGCGGTCAAGGAATCCTGGCCCAAGCCCAAGATGCTGATCCTGAATTTCCCGGGCAATCCGACGACGCAGTGCGCGGACCTGGCGTTCTTCGAAAAGGCCGTGGCGATCTGCAAGGAGCACGAGATCTGGCTGGTGCACGACCTGGCCTACGCCGACATCGTGTTCGACGGCTACACGGCGCCGTCGATCCTGCAGGTGCCGGGCGCCAAGGACATCGCGGTCGAATTCTTCACCTTGTCCAAGAGCTACAACATGCCGGGCTGGCGCGTAGGCTTCATGGCCGGCAATCCGACCCTGGTCGGCGCGCTGGCGCGAATCAAGAGCTACCTCGACTACGGCATGTTCACGCCGATCCAGGTGGCCGCGATCGCCGCGCTCGAAGGCCCGCAGGACTGCGTCGCCGAGATCCGCCACATGTACAAGGTGCGTCGCGACGTCCTCTGCGAAGGCCTCAACGCGGCCGGCTGGAAGGTGACCAAGCCCAAGGCGACGATGTTCGTCTGGGCCGAGATCCCGGAGCCGTTCAAGGCGATGGGCTCGCTGGAATTCTCGAAGCTGCTGATGAACGAGGCCAAGGTCGCGGTTTCGCCCGGCATCGGATTCGGCGAGTACGGCGACACGCACGTGCGCTTCGCGCTGATCGAGAACGAGCACCGCACGCGCCAGGCCGTTCGCGGCATCAAGAAACTGTTGAAGGAAGGACCGAAGGGACCATGACGACGCCTCTCAAGATCGGCCTGATGGGCCTCGGCACCGTGGGGCAGGGCGTCCTGCGCGTGCTGCGCAAGAACAGCGACGAGATCGCCCGCCGCGTCGGCCGTCCGCTGCTGGTCACGCACATCGCGACCAAGGACCTGGACCGCAACCAGGAGCCGCTCGACGGCATCAGCGTCAGCGACGACGCGCTGGCCTGCGTGCGCAGCGCGGACGTCGACGTCGTGGTCGAGGTCATGGGCGGCTACAACATCGCCAAACAGGTCATGCTGGCCGCGTTCGAGCGCGGCAAGCCGGTGGTGACCGCCAACAAGGCGCTGCTGGCCGAGCACGGCAACGAGATCTTCACCGCGGCGGCGAAGTCCGGCGCAGGCCTCGGTTTCGAGGCGGCGGTGGCCGGCGGCATCCCGATCATCAAGGCGGTGCGCGAGGGACTCGCTGGCAACCGCATCGAGAGTCTGGCCGGCATCATCAACGGCACCTGCAACTACATCCTCACGCAGATGACGGTGAAGGGGCAGGGCTTCGCCGAGGCGCTCGCCGACGCGCAGAAGCTCGGCTACGCGGAAGCCGATCCCACCTTTGACATCGAAGGCGTGGATGCCTCGCACAAGCTGACGATCCTGGCGAGCATCGCGTTCGGCATTCCGCTGTCGTTCGCGGCCGTGTCGCGCGAAGGCATCTCGAAGGTGACGGGTCAGGACATCCAGATCGCGCAGACGCTCGGTTACCGCATCAAGCTGCTCGGCATCGCCCAGCGTACCGACGCGGGAGTCTCGCTGCGCGTGCATCCCACCCTGGTGCCGGACGATCAGCTGATCGCCAAGGTCGATGGCGTGGTCAATGCCGTGGTGGTGCAGGGTAACGCGGTCGCCAACGTCGGCTTCTACGGTCGCGGCGCCGGGGGCGACGCGACGGCGGCGGCGATCGTCGCCGACCTCGTCGACGTCGCGCGCAGCCTGGGCGTGCCGCAGGCCCAGCGCGTGCCCGCACTCGCCTTCCAGCCCGGCGCGATGCAGCCGCTGCCGCTGCTGCCGATCGCGGAGATCGAGTCCTGCTACTACCTGCGTCTGCGCGTTGCCGACGAGCCAGGCGTGCTCAAGGCCATCACCGGCGTGCTGGCCGAATCCGACATCAGCATCGAGGCGATCCTGCAGAAGGAGCCGCGCGAGCACGAAGACGCCACGGTCGCGCTGATCACCAGCGACGTGAAGGAATCCCGCTTCGACGCGGCGATGCTGCGCCTGCTGGCGCTGCCGTTCGTGCGCGAAGGAGCGTCCCGCATCCGTGTCGAGCACTTCAAGTCCTGAATCCGTGGTGTTGTCCGGCCGTCACGTGCGGCTGGAGCCGTTGCGCGCGGAGCATCATGAAGCGCTGTGCGAGGCCGGTCGCGACGAATCGGTATTCCGCTGGTTCCCGATGACGGTGGCCGGCCGTGAGCCGATGCGTCAGTTCATCGAGCAGGGGCTGCTGGAGCGGTCGCAGGGCAGGGCGCTGCCGTTCGTGATCCGTACCGTGCATGACGACGCGATCGTCGGCAGCACGCGCTTCGGCGCCATCGAGACCGCGCATCGACGCGCCGAGATCGGCTGGACCTGGCTGTCGCCGGCGGTGCAGCGCACGCCGGTGAACACCGAGTGCAAGTGGCTGCTGTTGCGCCACGGTTTCGAGGTGCTCGGCTACCAACGCATCGAATTCAAGACCGACTCGCTCAACGCACGATCTCGCGCTGCGCTGCGCCGCATCGGCGCCACCGAGGAAGGCACGTTCCGCAATCACATGCAGGTGGAGAACGGCCGGCGGATGCGGCATTCGGTCTACTTCAGCATCATTCGCGAGGAGTGGCCGGCCATCGCTGCCGCATTGCAGGCCCGACTCGTGCTCCCGTTTTCATTCGCCGTTTCAGAACAGGTTTCCTGAGCCATGCGCTACACCGGCCTCGTCGATCATTTCCGCAGCCGCCTTCCGTTCGCCCCCAACGTGCGCGCCATCGCGCTGTGCGAAGGGCGCACGCCGCTGATCAAGCTCGAGAACCTGCCCCGGCGACTGGGCCTGGAGAACGATCTGTACGTGAAATTCGAAGGCCTGAATCCCACCGGCTCGTTCAAGGACCGCGGCATGACCGCGGCCGTGACGCAGGCCGTGCACGAGGGTTCGCGTGCCATCATCTGCGCCTCCACCGGCAATACCTCGGCCGCGGCCGCGGCGTATGCGGTGCGCGCGGGCATCACGGCCTTCGTGCTGATCCCGGAAGGCAAGATCGCGCTCGGCAAGCTGGCGCAGGCGGTCGTCCACGGTGCCGTCGTGATCCAGGTCATGGGCAACTTCGACGACGGCATGCGCCTGGTCAAGGAAGTGGCGCAGACCTCGCCGGTCTCCATCGTCAACTCGATCAATCCGTTCCGCCTGCAGGGCCAGAAGACCGCGGCCTTCGAGATCGTCGAGGCGCTAGGCCGCGCGCCGGACTATCACTGCCTGCCGGTCGGCAACGCCGGCAACATCACCGCGCACTGGATCGGTTACTCGGAGGCCTCGGGGCACGACACGGCCGCGCACACGCTGCCGGCTGCGCTGCGCACCTACGACCAGACCGCCATCGCCTCGAACCGCCCGATCATGGTCGGCTACCAGGCCGCAGGTGCGGCGCCGTTCCTGCGCGGCGGGCCGGTGAAGGATCCCGAAACCGTCGCCACGGCGATCCGCATCGGCGATCCGCAGTCCTGGTCGCAGGCCTGGCACGTGCAGAAGGAATCCGGCGGCTGGTTCGACGAATGCACCGACGCCGAGATCCTCGCCACGCAGAAGCTGCTGGCCGAGAGCGAGGGCGTGTTCTGCGAACCGGCGTCCGCCGCCTCGCTGTGCGGCGCGCTGCGCGACATCAAGGCCGGCAGGATCGCGCCGGGCAAGACCGTGGTCTGCACGCTGACGGGCAACGGTCTGAAGGACCCGGACGTCGTGATGAAAAACGGTCTCGCCGGACTGGTCCAGGTTCCCGCGGAGCGCACGTCGGTCGAGAAGGCGTTTCTGAATCGACTCTAGGAAGCCGCCGGGACGGAGCTGCCACCTCCGCATCGCCGACGGCAACGAAAGCGTTCAGTTTTTCCTGCTGGTTTCGCGAACGGCAACGCACGCGAGCACGAGGTCGCTGCCGATCAGATGCTAGACTTCGCGCGGTTTTTCGACGCGACGGCGGCATGAACTGGGCGGACTACGGCATTCTGGCCATCGTCATCCTCTCGATCCTGATCGGGGTGCTGCGCGGTTTCACGCGCGAACTGTTCGGCGTCGGCACCTGGATTCTCGCCATCCTGCTCGCCGTGGTGTTCGGATCGAAAGCCGCGGTGGCCTTGCAGGAGCACATCGCCACGCCGCTGGTCCGCATGGGTGCCGCGTACGGCGGCCTGTTTCTCGCCGGCCTGCTGATCGGCGGCATCCTCACCGCGCTGCTGGTGTCGCGCATCCGCCAGAGCCGGTTTTCGTCGGCGGATCGCACGCTCGGCGCCGGCCTGGGCCTGATTCGCGGCATCCTGATCGTCGGACTGGTCGTGCTGCTCGCGCGCACCGTCGACGTCAGCGAAGAGGCCTGGTGGCGCGAGTCGGCCCTGATCGGACCGTCGATGCCGATCGCCGATGCGCTGGACACGCTGATTCCCGACTCCTGGCTCGAACCCTTGAAGCCGGACCCGAAGACCCCAGTTGTACCCGAACCGGGAGCAGACGACGCGGCCCAGCCCGCGGCGCCTGCGGCCCCTGCCTGAGGAGACGCCTCGCATGTGCGGCATCGTTGGCATCCACTCTCACGGCCAGGTCAATCAGGAGCTGTACGACGCCCTGACCATGCTCCAGCACCGCGGCCAGGACGCGGCGGGCATCATGACTACGGAAGGTTCCAAGCTGAACCTTCGCAAGGACAACGGCCTGGTGCGCGACGTCTTCCACGCCGACGAGCACATGATGCGTCTGCGCGGAAAGCTCGGCATCGGTCACGTGCGCTATCCCACGGCCGGTGTCACCAGCGCAGCCGAGGCGCAGCCTTTCTATACGAACATGCCGTTCGGCATTTCGCTGGCGCACAACGGCAACCTCACGAACGCCGACGAGCTCAAGCTCGAACTGTTCAGCGAAGACCGCCGGCACCTGAACACCGAGTCCGACTCGGAGGTGCTGCTCAACGTCTTCGCGCACGAGCTGCTCAGCCAGAACAAGATGCGGCTGTCGCCGGACGACATCTTCGCGGCTGTCTCGGGCGTGCATCGCCGCTGCCGCGGCGCCTACGCCTGCGTGGCGATCATCACCGGCTACGGCCTGCTGGGCTTCCGCGATCCGTTCGGCATCCGCCCGGTCGTCTACGGACGTCGTCGCGCCGCCGAAGGCTACGAGTACATGATCGCGTCGGAGTCGGTGGCACTGAACGCGCTCGGCTTCGAGCTGGTGGCCGACATCTTGCCGGGCGAGGCGATCTTCATCACCACCGACGGCAAGCTGTACAAGCGCCAGTGCGCGGCCAACCCGGTCTACTCGCCGTGCATCTTCGAGTACGTCTACCTGGCGCGGCCCGACTCGCTGATGGACAAGATCTACGTGCACAAGGCGCGGCTGCGCATGGGCATGAAGCTGGCCGAGCGCATCAAGCGGGATTGGCCGGAGCACGACATCGACGTCGTCATCCCGATTCCCGACACCTCGCGCGTGCCGGCGTCCGAGCTGGCGGCAGAGCTGGGCGTTCCGTACCGCGAGGGTTACGTCAAGAACCGCTACATCGGCCGCACCTTCATCATGCCGGGGCAGGGCCAGCGCAAGAAGAGCGTGCGCCAGAAGCTGAATCCCATCGAAGTGGAATTCCGTGGCAAGAACGTGCTGCTGGTCGACGACTCCATCGTGCGCGGCACCACGAGCAAGGAGATCATCGAGATGGCGCGCGAGGCCGGCGCCCGCAAGGTGTACTTCGCATCGGCGTCGCCGCCGGTGCGCTATCCCAACGTCTACGGCATCGACATGCCGTCCTCGTCCGAGCTGGTCGCCCACGGCCGCACGATTCCGGAACTCGAGAAGCTGCTCGGCGCCGACCGCCTGATCTTCCAGGAGCTGGACGATCTGATCGACGCGGTGCTGCACAAGCACGCCACGATCGAGCGCTTCGACTGCTCGGTGTTCACCGGCAAGTACATCACGCAGGACATCACCAGCGAGTATCTCAACCAGCTGGAACTGTTCCGCTCGGATGCCGCCAAGCAGGCCCGCAAGCAGGGCCCGACCTCGGTCATCGAGATGGAGAACGCCGGCGCGCGTTGACCCCGCCGGTACGCGCTCCGTAGAATTCGCGCCCAGCCGATTTCAGCGCTTGCGGGCTCACTGCTAAGCGCCACGACGTGATGTGAACGTGATCTGAGTCGGCCCGCTATTTTCGCGGGCTTTTTGTTGCCCGCGTGACGGGAGAATCGCCATGACCGACACGCTTGAAGATCCGACCGCTTCCTGGGGTCCGGCCACGCTAGGAATCCGTTCCGGGCAGCACCGCACGGCCGAGATGGAACACTCGCCCGCGATCTTCGTCACCTCGAGTTTTGTCTTCCGCAATTCTGCCGAGGCGGCCGCCGTCTTCGCCGGCGAGCAGCCGGGCAACATCTACGGCCGCTTCACGAATCCGACGGTGCAGGCCTTCGAAGACCGGCTCGCGCGCATGGAGGGCGGCGACGCCTGCGTGGCGACGGCCAGCGGCATGGTGGCCATCCTGTCGCTGGTCATGGCGACGATGAAGGCCGGCGATCACCTGCTGGCGTCGAGCGGTTTGTTCGGCGCGACGATCAGCCTGTTCAACAACTACGTCGTGAAGTTCGGCGTGTCCGTGGACTACGTCGATCCGAAGCATCCCGAACTGTGGGAGAAGGCGATCCGTCCGAACACGAAGCTGCTGTTCGTCGAGACGCCGTCGAATCCGCTGACCGAGATCGCCGACATCGCGGCATTGGCGCAGATCGCGCATCGTCATGGCGCGAAGCTGGCCGTCGACAACTGCTTTCTGACGCCGGTGTTCCAGAAGCCGCTCGAACTGGGCGCGGACTACGTCATCCACTCGGCGACCAAGTATCTCGATGGTCAGGGCCGCTGCCTGGGCGGTGCGATCGTCGGCGACGCACAGAGCGTGGGCAAGGACGTCTTCGGTTTCATGCGGACGGCGGGGCCGTGCCTGTCGCCGTTCAATGCCTGGGTCTTCCTGAAAGGCATGGAGACGCTGACCGTGCGCATGAAGGCGCACGAGGACAACTCGCGTCGTCTCGCGACCTGGCTCAACGAGCAGGTCGGCGTGAAGCACGTCTACTACCCCGGGCTGCCGAGCCATCCGCAGCACGAGCTCGCGAAGAAGCAGAGCAAGGGCTACGGCGCGATCGTGTCGTTCGAAGTCGACGGTGGACGCCAGGGCGCGTGGAAGGTCATCGACGCGACCAAACTGTGTTCGATCACCGCGAACCTGGGCGACACGCGCACGACGATCACGCATCCGGCGACGACGACGCACGGCCGCATCAGCGCCGAGGCGCGGGCGGCGGCCGGCATCTCCGAAGGGCTGATCCGGATCGCGGTCGGGCTGGAAGAACTGGACGACATCCAGGCCGACCTGCGCCGCGGACTGGGCTGAAGCGCCGGTGTCGCAGGCGCTGTTCGAAGCGCTGTGCGAAGCCGACCCCACGCGCAAATGCGCCAGGGTGGCTGCACTGCAGATGCCGGATGGCGACGAGACGGCGGATGCGGCGCTGGCGCGCGACGCGCGCATTCCGGGCCGGCCGTCGCGTCCGGAGCTGGTGAATCCGCGCGACGTCGCGTTCCGCGGACTCGGTACTGCGGAAGGGCGCGCGGCGATGGTTCACGCCGTGGCGCACATCGAATTCAACGCGGTGAATCTGGCGCTCGACGCCGCTTTGCGTTTTCCCGGGCTGCCGTCTGCGTATTACGCGGACTGGATCAGCGTCGCGCAGGACGAGGCGCGTCACTTCGCGATGCTGTCGGATCGTCTCGCGCAACTCGGTCATGCCTACGGCGACTTCTCCGCGCACAACGGCCTGTGGGAAGCCGCGGAGAAGACCGCGCACGATCCCCTCGTGCGGATGGCGCTGGTGCCTCGCGTGCTCGAAGCGCGAGGGCTCGACGTGACGCCGAACATGATTCGCCGTCTAAAGGAAGTGGGAGACACGGCCACCGCCGCAGTGCTGGGCGTGATTCTTGAAGAGGAGGTTCGGCACGTCGCCATCGGCACCCACTGGTACCGCTATCTATGCAATTTACGCGGTATGGATCCCGTCGCGAAGTTTCGCGAATTGATCGCGGAGCATCGCGTTCGTCTTCAACGACCGTTCAACGCCGACGCACGCGCGCGGGCGGGATTCGACGCTGCCGAACTCGCGGGTTGATACGGGGTGACGACACGCAACGGGCGCGGCACAGTACGGTATGAGCCTCGCGTCTGCGCGTCCGACTCCGATGAAACTGGTCCTGGCCGATGGCCAATCGCTGGTGCGTGCCGGCATCCGCATGCTCCTGCAGAGCGAGGCGCAGGCCGACGTCGTCGGTGAGGCGGCCGACGGCCAGGAACTGCTCGCCCTCGTCGCCAAGCTCCGGCCGCGGGCCGCGCTCGTGGAACTCGATCTTCCGGTGGTGAACGGCCTCGACGTGCTGGCGCAGGTCCGGCGGCATTACCCGGAGGTCGCGGTCCTGCTGCTGGCCTCGCGCCCGGAGCCGGGCCAGGTCCGATCGGCGCTGCGCCAGGGAGCGGCCGGCTTCCTGACCAAGCAGGCCGAACCGCAGGAACTTGGGCTGGCGCTGCGTTCCGTCGACAAGCGGCAGACCTACATCAGTCCGGCCGTCTCCAACCTGCTGCTCGACCGGCGCGACCAGACGCGCATCGAGGACGCGGCCATCCTCACGCATCGCCAGCGGCAGGTCCTGACCTTGATCGGGAAAGGAAAATCCACCAAGGAAATCGCGGGCTTGCTCGGGGTTTCGGTGAAAACGGTCGA
>CAZXXM010000052.1:262-3721 GCA_964644715.1 uncultured Salinisphaerales bacterium | reverse complement strand
GCTCCGTTGGATGACGATGGCTCCACCAACAACGGGCAAAAAGCCCGAAGGGAGTCAGAGATGAAAGCCAGCCTCGCCGTCCGCGCCACCCAGAGCATGGTCCTGACGCCCCAGTTGCTGCAGTCGATCCGCCTGCTGCAGCTCTCCACCCTGGAGCTGGAACAGGAGATCGAGCAGGCGCTGGAAGACAACGTGATGCTCGAGTCGGACGAGTCGCCGGAGGCGGGCGATGAATCGACGATCACCCCCATGGCGGCCGTGGCCGTCGAAACCGAATCGGTCCCCGAGGCAGCCACCGGCTGCGATGCCGGCGCCCACTCGGAAGTCGAGGCCGACTTCGACTGGTCGAGCAGCGAGAGCTGGTCGGGCGGCGAACCTGCCGACGAGGATGACGAACACTGGACCTCGCGGACGGCGGCGCCGGCCGAGAGCGACGCCCGCGTTGCGGCCCTCGAGCAGCTGCGCATGATGGTGCGGACCCGCCGCGAGATCGCGATCGTCACGGCGATCGTCGAGAACATCGACGACAACGGCTACCTCGAATGCTCGCTCGGCGAAATCGGTTCGCAGCTCGGCGAGGACTTCGACGCCACGACCGCCGAACTCGAAGCCGGCCTGGCGATGGTGCAATCGGTGGAGCCGACCGGCTTCGGCGCGCGCAATCTCGTCGAATGCCTGCGCCTGCAGCTGGAGATCCTGCCGGGCAAGACGCCGGGCCGTGACCTGGCGCTGTACCTGGTCGCCAACGGGCTCGAACTGATCGCCGAGCGCCGCCTCGATCAGGTGCGCCGCGAACTGAATGCGAGCGAGGCCGAGATGAAGGCCGCGTTCAACCTGGTACTCGCGCTGGACCCCAAGCCGGGTGCCTCGCAGGGTGCGCCGGCGGAAGCCGCGATTCCCGACGTGATCGTCAGCGGACGCCCGGGTGCCTGGCGCGTGGAACTGAACACCGAGCGGCTGCCACGCATTCGCGTCAACCACTCCTACGAGCGCGCCATCGCGACGTCCACCCACCGCGCCCTCAAGGACAAGCTGCAGGAAGCGCGCTGGCTGGTGCGTGGCCTGGAAATGCGCCACGAGACGCTGCTGAAGACGGCCCGCGCGGTGTTCGAGCGCCAGAAAGGATTTCTCGAGCACGGCGAAGAGCGCATGGTTCCGCTGACCCTGCGCGAGGTGGCCGACGCCATCGGCATGCACGAATCGACGGTCTGCCGGGTGACGACGGCCAAGTTCATCCAGACGCCCTGGGGCGTCTACGACTTCAAGAGCTTCTTCCCCAGCCAGATCACCGGCTCTGACGTCGAAGCCTCCGGTACGGCGGTGAAGGCGATGATCCGCCGCATCGTCGACGGCGAGAACCGTCTCAACCCGCTGTGCGACGGGGCCATCGGTGCCTTGCTGTTGCGCCAGGGCATCCGCGTTGCACGTCGTACGGTCGCCAAGTACCGTGAGGCCATGAAGATCGCTCCGGCCACGGCGCGGCGCACGGCTCCGGTCCGGCGCGGTCACCTCGTTCAGGTGGGCTGAGGGCGGGAGAGGAGAAGGGCATGGACAAGCTTCGTACGCTGCTGATCGACGACAACAAGGGTTTCGTCGTGCTGGCCAAGCATTTGCTGGCCTCGGTCGCCGAGGTGGACGTGATCGGCTGCGGCTACGACGGATTCGACGCCGTGCGCATGGCCGAGGAGCTACGCCCCGACCTGATCATCATCGACCTGGCGATGCCCGGCATGGGCGGCCTGCAGGCCACGCGCCTGATCAAGGCCCAGGATTCGCCGCCGCGCGTGATCATCGCCAGTCATTACGACGACGCGAGCCATCGCGAACACGCCGCGGGCGCCGGCGCCGACGGCTTCGTGAACAAGCAGGAGTTCGAGCACCGCATCCCCGAACTCGTCCGCGGCTTCGTGCCCGGGGTGACGCATGCCTGAGTCCAGAGTGCTGGTCGTCGACAACGACGACTCCCGCGCCCAGGCCATCGCTGCCTGCCTGCAGTTCATCGACTACAGCCCCGTCACCGTCGATTGCGTGCAGTCGATCAAGCTGGGCGAGCACAAGCCGCAGGACTGGCTCGCGGTGATGATCGGTGGCGTGGCCGACTGGAACGAGCTCGGCGGTTTCGTCACCTGGCTCAAGCGCGACCGCTACCACCCGCCGGTGCTGATGCTGCCGCCCAATCACGAGAAGGCGGTGAGCGCGCTGGAGCTGGATCGCAGCGCCTGCCTGCCGGTGGATTACCCGGTGAAGTACGCGCAGCTCAACGAGCTGCTGCGCCGTGCCGGCCTGGTGCGCATGGATCAGCAGGCGGCGACCGTGCGGGTCTCCGGCCCTTCCGGAAACTCGGTGGCCGTACGTCGCGTGAAGCGGCTGATCGAACAGGTCGCCTCGCACGACACCACGGTGCTCGTCACCGGCGAGTCGGGCACCGGCAAGGAAGTGGTGGCGCGCGCGGTGCACGAGCAGTCGCATCGGCGCGACAAGCCCTTCGTCGCCGTCAACTGCGGCGCGATCCCGGCCGAGCTGCTCGAGTCCGAGCTTTTCGGGCACGAGAAGGGCGCGTTCACCGGCGCCATCACCACGCGCCGCGGCCGCTTCGAGATGGCAGACGGCGGCACCTTGTTCCTCGACGAGATCGGCGACATGTCGCTGCCGATGCAGGTGAAGATCCTGCGCGCGCTGCAGGAACGCACCTACGAGCGCGTCGGCTCCAACCGCAGCCAGCGCTGCGACGTGCGCATCATCGCCGCGACGCATCGCAACCTCGAACAGGCCATCATCAAGGGCACGTTCCGCGAGGACCTGTTCTACCGTCTCAACGTCTTTCCGATCGAGATGCCGCCGCTGCGCGAACGCCTCGACGATCTGCCGCTGCTGATCGACGACCTGATCGTCAGCCTCGAAAAGAACGGTCACGGCACGGTCTCGCTCGCGCCCGCCGCGGTCGAGACCCTGCGCACCTATCACTGGCCCGGCAACGTCCGCGAGCTGTCCAACCTGGTCGAGCGCCTGGCGGTGCTGCATCCGCGCGCCGTGGTGCAGCCCGGCGATCTGCCGAGCCGCTATCGCGGCGGTGTGCAGGCGACGGCCACCGTGGATCTCGCCCCGGTCGTTCACGAAGTGCCGCCTCCCGGACCCGACAGCGTGATGCCCGCACGCAAGGCCGCTTCCGGCGAAGCCGTGCTGCCGCCGGACGGCGTGAACCTCAAGGATCACATCGAGAACATCGAGCTGGCGCTGATCAAGCAGGCGCTCGCGCAGTCCAACGGTGTCGTCGCGCACGCGGCGAAGCTGTTGAACACGCGGCGCACGACGCTGGTGGAAAAGCTGCGCAAGTACAACCTGACGCGCGAACTCGCCAGCGACCCAGAAGCGACGTCTTCGGACGCCTGATGGATCCGTAGCCCGGACGAAGTCCGGGGTTTCTTTCGCAAACCCAAGCGAAACCCCGGACTTCGTCCG
>CAZXXM010000052.1:0-252 GCA_964644715.1 uncultured Salinisphaerales bacterium | reverse complement strand
GTATGGAGAAGCCGCCGTGTGCCGGAACATCAGAACGCTGTTCAACTTCGAGCCGCCGGCCACCGACGACGAGATCCGCGCGGCGTCGTTGCAGTTCGTGCGCAAGCTCAGCGGGTTCAACGCACCGTCGAAGATCAATCAGGCGGCGTTCGATCAGGCGGTGGAACAGGTGACGCAGGCCGCGAGCTTGCTGATGCAATCGCTGGTCACGCTCGCGCCGCCGAAGGATCGCGAGGCGGAGCGCATCAAGGC
>CAZXXM010000051.1:0-12965 GCA_964644715.1 uncultured Salinisphaerales bacterium | reverse complement strand
GCCGTCCTTGAGCACTTGGCGAGCATCTTCCACCTTCTCGCGCGACAGGTCGTTGGCCTTGATGTAGCCCTCGACACCGTTGCCCAGGTCGATGATCGCGCCGCGCTGTTCGACGGTCTTGACCAGACCCTTGACGATGACGCCCTTCTGGTTTTCCGCCATGAACTGCGTGAGCGGATCCTGGGCCACCTGCTTGACGCCCAGCGAGATGCGCTCGCGGGCCGCGTCGATCGCCAGCACCACGGCGTCCACTTCCATGCCCTTCGAGTAGCGGCGCACGGCGTTGGCGCCGTCGTCGTTCCAGTCCAGGTCCGAGAGGTGCACGAGGCCGTCGATGCCGCCGTTGAGGCCGATGAAGATGCCGAAATCGGTGATCGACTTGATCTGGCCGTGCACCTTGTCGCCCTTCTGGAAGTTCTGCGCGAACTCCTCCCAGGGATTGGGCACGCACTGCTTCATGCCCAGCGAGATGCGGCGACGCTCCTCGTCGATGTCCAGGATCATCACCTCGACTTCCTGGCCGATGACGACGGCCTTGCCGGGGTTGATGTTCTTGTTGGTCCAGTCCATTTCCGAAACGTGGACCAGGCCTTCCACACCCGGCTCGATCTCGACGAACGCACCGTAGTCGGTGATGTTCGTGACCTTGCCGAACATGCGGGTCTTCTCGGGGTAGCGGCGGGCGATGTCGACCCAGGGGTCGGCGCCCAGCTGCTTGAGACCCAGCGACACGCGGCGACGCTCGCGGTCGTACTTCAGGACCTTCACTTCGATCTCGGCCCCGACCTGCACGACTTCGGAAGGATCCTTGATGCGCTTCCAGGTCATGTCGGTGATGTGGAGCAGACCGTCGATGCCGCCCAGGTCCACGAACGCGCCGTACTCGACGAGGTTCTTGACCACGCCCTTGAGCACCACGCCTTCCTGAAGATTCTGGAGGAGGCTGTCACGCTCGGCGCTGTACTCGGCTTCGAGCACTTCGCGACGCGACACGACGACGTTGTTGCGCAGGCGATCGAGCTTGATGACCTTGAACTCGAGCGGCTTGCCTTCGAGGTAGGACGTGTCGCGCACCGGGCGCACGTCGACCAGCGAACCAGGGAGGAAGGCGCGGACGGTGCCGATGTCGACCGTGAAACCGCCCTTGACCTTGCCGGTCATGATGCCGATGACGGTCTCCTTGCCCTCGAAAGCCTTGTTCAGGCGTTCCCAGGTCTTGATCCGCTCGGCCTTTTCCTTGCTAAATTTGGTTTCACCGAAGCCGTCTTCGACGGTTTCCAGGGCGACTTCGACCTGATCGCCGACGGCGACCTTGATCTCGCCATCGACCATGAATTCGGAGAGGGGGATCACACCTTCGGATTTGAGGCCGGCATCGACGATGACGACGTCGGGCTTCACGGCCAGCACGAAGGCGTTGACGATGGTGCCAGGCTGCATCGACTGGCCACCCTTGACGCTTGCTTCGAACAGCTCAGCAAAACTTTCGCTCATTAGGACTCGCAGAAACTGACTGCCGCGCACCGGATCGGGCAGAACGGGTAGATGTATGAGGCTGGTCCGGTCCAGCCCCCGTACCGCTTTTGAATCTTTCCTCGACCGCCAAAACGCAACTGACGCCTTCCCTGCCGGGTCGGCGTCAGCGGAGCAAGCCACGGGTCTTCAGAAGTTCGTCAATCCGTTCAAATACTTGAGCTGGATTCAATAAACTGGTGTCGATCTCGATGGCGTCGGGTGCCGGCACCAGCGGTGCCACTGCCCGGGTCCGATCGCGTTCATCACGCGCGCGGATCTCCGCTGAGAGGTCGGCGAGTCTAACCACCTCACCCCGTGCACTCAACTGATTCGCGCGCCGTTTGGCGCGTTCCTCAGCGCTCGCCGTCAGGAAGATCTTCAGCTCGGCGTCCGGGAACACGACGGTGCCCATGTCGCGGCCATCGGCGATGAGTCCCGGCTCGGTCCGGAAGTCGCGTTGCCGCTGCAGCAAGGCCGCACGCACGGCCGGCGCGGTGGCGATCCGGGAGGCCAGGCCGCCGGTGGTTTCAGAGCGCACCTCCCGCACCAGGTCAACGCCGTCGACGAGGATGCTCTCGTCGTCCTCGCTGACACCTCCGAAACGGATGTCGAGCTTGGCAGCCAAGGCGGCGACGCGATCGGTAGCCGTCAGATCGATGCCGGCGCGCTGGGCCGCGAGTGCCAGGATCCGATACAGCGCGCCGCTGTCGAGGCGATGCCAGCCGAGTCGCTGGGCCAGGCCCCGCACGACCATGCCCTTGCCCACGCCCGAGGGGCCGTCGACCGCGATCACCTGCGCACGCTGCTCCATCCGATCTGCCGTACCGGCCCGTCTGAAAGGGCGCGCAGCATACGCGCCCGCCCAGCGGCTGGCAGCCCGTTCGGATTGCCGGAGGCCCGCCCGTCAGGGCCACACCGTAGCCCGAACGAAGTCCGGGGTATCGTTCGTATTGCGAGGGGAACCCCGGATCTCGTCCGTGCTACGGCGGATGGGAATCCGGCCTCCGCACGCCGCTTGCACGCCACTGACGTGCCGATACGCCGTGCCAGCGCCGGAAACATCGACTGAACACGCTGAGTTCCGCATAGCCGAGCACGTCTGCGATCTGCGACAGGCTCATGCGCGACTCGCGCAGGTAACGGGTGGCGAGGTCCGCGCGCGCCGCGTCGCGGATCTGCTGGAAACTTCCGCCCTGTGCCTGCAGATGTTCCTGCAGGGTGCGCGGCGCCATGCCCAGCGCGCGGCTCAGGTCCTGCAGCGTGCAGCGGCTGTACGGCAGCATCGCTCGCACGACCGCGTCCGCGCGGGACATCAGGCCGGGATCGGCCGAAGTCTCGCCCTGACGCAGCACGTGGCTGAGCAAGGTGCGCGTACGCGAACCCGAGGCACGCAACGGCTGATCCAGCACCCGCCGCTCGATGAGGATCCCGTTCTCCGCCTGGTCGAAGCTCAGGTGGGGTCCGAACACGCGGCGCAGCGGGGCGCGGTCGCGCGGCGCCGCGTGCCGGAATCTCACCGATGGCGGATCCCAGCCCGACGGCGCATGGCGCCGCAGCTCGGCGCACAGGACCGCCAGCGAGAACTCCGCGAGCTGTACCTCGGTGCGGTCGACGTCGCCGGCCATGCCCCACGTCAACAACGCGTCCCGACCGACACGGCGCAGCTTCACGATGGCAGCGCGCGTGTAGAGCTCGAAATGCGCCGCGAGGTCCTCGCCCATCTGCTGCACGGTCTGGGCCTGTCGCAGCAGGATCCATAGCGGCCCCACGACGGCGATGCCCGTGCGGGCGGCCATCCGCAGACCGAACGTCGGGCACTCGGCGACGCGGGCGGCGCGTTCGTAGAAATCGAGGATCTGGGCCGCCGGCACCGGAATGTCCGGATCGGTGAGCGCTGCCGGTTCGATGCCGATCGAGCCAGCGAGCTCCACGGCATCGGCTCTCCGTTCGGCCAGCAGGGGAATCGAGCCGACGAGAATCGCGCTGCGGACGTAGTAGCCGGCCATGGGCTGCCTCCGGTTTCCGCGCGCAGAGTCAAGTATTTCGCGCAATCGATCAAGTCCAGAGCCGGCCCCGGGCGCAGGATGGCGTCATCGGGGACGCGGAATCGCCGCTCCCGAATTCCAGAGAATTTTCGAGGAGAAGCGGACCATGGATTTGCCCCACTACGACGTGCTCATCATTGGGGCCGGCCTTTCCGGCGTCGGCATGGCCTGCCAGCTCAGCCGCGAATGCCCCGACAAGCGCGTCACGATCCTCGAACGGCGCGAGTCGCTGGGCGGAACCTGGGACCTGTTCCGCTATCCCGGCATCCGCTCCGATTCCGACATGTTCACCTTCGGCTTCGGCTTCCGTCCCTGGCGCAGCCTCAAGGTTCTGGCCGACGGACCGTCGATCCGCCAGTACATCGGCGACACCGCACGCGAATTCGGCGTGGACAAAAAGATCCAGTACGGCCTGAAGGTGCAGCGCGCCGACTGGTCGAGCGCACGCCGCCGCTGGACGATCACGGCCTTGCACGAAGCCAGCGGCCAAGTCCGCGAGGTCACCGCTCGCTTCGTCGTCATGGGCACCGGCTACTACAACTACGACGGCGGCTACCTGCCGGACTTCCCCGGCATCGACCAGTTCAAGGGCACGCGCATCCATCCGCAGTTCTGGCCCGAGAACCTCGACTACACCGGCAAGCGCGTCGTCGTGATCGGCAGCGGCGCGACCGCCGTGACGCTGGTTCCGTCGATGGCCGACAAGGCCGCGCACGTGACGATGCTTCAGCGCTCCCCGTCCTACGTGTTCAGCCTTCCGAACTACGACAAGATCACCGAGGTGCTGCAGAAATTCCTGCCCGAAAAGTGGACGCACCGGATCACGCGCCTGCGCAACATCAAGTTCTATCGCTGGAGCTACAAGGCGGCACAGCGCTGGCCCAAGGCCATGCGCAAGCTGCTGCAGGGCCAGGTGGCCAAGCAGCTCGGCGCCGACTTCGACATGAAGCACTTCACGCCGAGCTACAACCCCTGGGACGAGCGCCTGTGCGCCGTACCCGACGGTGACCTGTTCAAGGTCCTGCGCAGTGGCAAGGCCTCGGTCGTCACCGATCGCATCGACACGTTCACACCGACCGGCATCCGCCTGGCGTCCGGCAAGGAACTGCCGGCCGACATCGTGGTGACCGCGACCGGCCTTCAGCTGCAGACCTTCGGCGGCATGGAGGTTCGCGTCGACGGCCAGGTACAGCGCGTCGAGGAAAAGAAGATGTACAAGGCCGTGCTGCTCGAGGACCTGCCGAACATGGCGGCGATCGTCGGCTACACGAACCTGAGCTGGACGATGAAGGCGGATCTCGCTTCCGCCTACGTCTGCCGTCTGATCAAGCATCTGGACCAGAAGGGCCTCGACGTCGCGACGCCGGTGGATCGCGAGCACTGCACGCTCGACGAATCGATCTTCGGCTCGCTGCGCTCGGGCTACGTTCAGCGCGGCAAGCAGAAGATCATGCGCCAGGGCTCCAAGGCACCGTGGGTGGTCGCACACAATCTCGAACTCGACCGTCCGATGCTGCTCGACGAGCCGATCGACGACGGGGTGCTGCAGTTCGGCATCGACGCCATCGCCAAGACGGCCCCCTTCGCCGCCGCGGCTTGAACTCGACAACGTAGCCCGGACGAAGTCCGGGGTGTCGCGTTCCGGATGGCGCGCCCCTGGACTTCTTCCGGGCTACAGCTTACCGCCGCTTCAGCAGACCGTCGTCTATGAGCTGCTGGAAGTGCTCGGTGAGCGTCACTTCGACTGGCCGATACTGAAGCCCGAGTTCACGCTTGCTGCGCGCGTTGTCGAGCTTCAGCGGCCAGCCGACGTTGGTCGCCACGAACTTGCGCGAGATCCCGGCGGTCAACGGCCCGAACAGCCAGGCCGCGGCTTTCGGGATCTCCATCTTCGGAAACGGATACTTCGGAAACTTCGGTGCCAGCATCTTCGCCATGTCCAGTAGCGAAGCTTCACGCGCCGCGATGATGTGGCGTCCGTTGGCGGCCGGCGTATCGCCCGCCAGGATGTGGGCGCGCGCCACGTCTCGTACGTCGACCAGGCTGAACATCAGCTTCGGCACGCCGGTGCGCAACTTGCCGCTGCCGAGGTTCTGGATCGTCTCGATGCTGGTCGAGGCGCTGACCTTGGTCAGCGAGGGTCCGAGGACGAACGCGGGATTGATACAGACCAGGTCCCAGCGCGTCTGCGCCTTGGCCATTTTCCAGGCTTCACGCTCGGCGGCGACCTTGGAATAGGAATACGGCTGGTGATCCACGGAGCTGGACGTGTTCCAGTGCTCCTCGTTGAACACACCGCCCGGAATCCTGCGCAGATCCTGGTTGTCGCCGAACACTGCTGCGATGCTGGTGGTGAGCACGACGCGCTTGACGCTCGCGGTCCGGTTGCAGGTCTCGAGCACGTTGCGCGTACCTTCCACGGCGGGACGTACCAGCGCCTCGTTGGCGTCGGTGAATCCTCCGATGATGAAAGGGGACGCCGTGTGCATCACCAGCGCGCAGCCCTGCGCCGCAGCGTCGTAGCTGCCCTGTTCGAGCAGCTCGGCCTTGAAGAATTTCAGCTTGCCCGGCGCCTCGGCCGCAATGGCTTCCAGATGTCCGACGCTCGACTTCTTGGACGGATCACGCACCGTCGCATGCACCGTGCGTCCCTCCTCCAGCAGATATCGGACGATCCAGCTCGCGATGTAGCCGCTGGCACCTGTGACGAGGACGGGGGCATTGCGATCGATGTGGGTCATACGACCTCGGTGCAGGGCCGTCCAAGCTGACGGCACCACATTCTGCCACTTCGTTTCTCGAATAATTCATGCGACGTTCACCGGTTCGACGTATTTAAAATCGACGCCGGGCACGCGAGGGCCCACCTCACAAGGACCGAAGAACTACGGACGCTTGGCTCGATGCGCCAGTCAGAAGAGACCACCGCTTCGAGCGGACCGAACATCCCGACACCACGCCGAGCCGCCGGACGCGCCGCGCTTCGCGCATGTGCCGCCGCGCTGCGCCGCCATCCTGCGATGACCGGCACCCTGCTCGTTGCCTGCGGCTACGGTTTGATGAATCTCGGCTGGCGCGATACCGCCGAGGCCGCGCTGGTCTACTGCCTGGGCGCGCACATCCTCGGCGTGCTCGGACGCGGCAGCCCCAGCAGCCGCTGGCTGCCGCTGGCCTGGAATCTGGCCTTCGTCGTCGACCTGGGCGTGAAGGCTTTCCTGTTGACGGTCTACAAGAGCCGGCCGGATGCGGCGCTGGTCATCGAAGCCATTTCGAACACCAACAGCGACGAGTCCGCCGAGTTCCTGATGAACTACTGGCGGCTGCTCGGCACCTACACATTGCAGCTCTCGGTTCTGCTGGTGCTGTTGTTCGTCGCCACGCGGCCCGACCCAGGGCACAGCAGTTCGCGCCGCCGCAGCCTCATCGTGGCGACCGCGATTTTCGCCCTGCTCCATCTGCATCCGGGCGTGCGTCGGGCCAATCCGCTGGTCTTCTGGCCGGTCCAGGCTGCCACCGTCGAAGAGTTCCGCGCCAACGTGGATACGCTGCGGGGCAAGCGCGAGGACGCTCTGGGCCGTCTCGGCGACTGGATGCCCATCTACGACGGCCCGGAGAAACACACGGTGGGCCTGGTCATCGGCGAGAGCACCAATCGCTGGAACTGGCAGCTCTACGGATACTCGCGCAACACGACACCGGAACTGGTCAAGCAGGCGGACAACCATCTCGTGGTCTTCCGCGACGTGCTGTCCGCGGCGTCGAGCACGGTGTCGTCGTTCCGGCAGATGCTGACGCCCAGGACGATCCAGGATCCGCGCAACGAGGAGGCGCTGCCCAGCGTGCTGATGCTGGCCCGCGCGGCGGGGTACAAGATCTTCTGGATCAGCAACCAGCACGACCGCTATATCAGCACGCGCTTCGCCGAAGAAGCCGACGTGCAGCACATGCTCAACAAGGGCGGTACGGTTTCCGAGCGCAACCTCGACGAACGCATCCTGCCGGAGTGGAAGGCTGCACTGGAGGACCCTGCGCCGCGCAAGCTGATCATCGCGCACCTCATGGGCGCGCACGCGCACTACGACCTGCGCTGCCCCGATCACCTGCGTCACTTCGAGGAGAGCATCGATGAGGTCGATCACGATCTCGAAGCCAAGGGCCGCCCGGAATGGGTGCGCCTAAAGCGTGACCAGTACGACGACGCGATGCTCTATCAGGATTGGGTCATCAGCCGGTTGCTGAGCGACTTCAAGAGGGCGGTGGGGTCCAGCAGCTCGGCCTGGCTGTACACCTCCGATCACGCCGAGGAGGTCGGGCACACGCGTGACTTCACCGGCCACTCACCCGACGAGGCAGGCCAGGTGATCCCCTTCATGCTGTGGACGCCCGAAGCGTTTTCGCCCGAGCGCAAGGCGGAACTCGAACGCCGGCCCTACCAGACCGACGTTCTCGACTGGACGCTGCTGGACCTGCTCAAGGTCCGCACCCGCCAGGACCGGCCCGAGCATTTGCTGTTGGCCGATACCTACCGGCCGCACGAGCGGCGGCTCCACGATGGCAGCGTCTATCGCCCTTCCGAGAGAACGCAGTTCGCGGGCACGCCGGCGGCGATCAAGTCGCCATGATCATTCGCACCCGCTCCGCGTAGCCCGGACGAAGTCCGGGAGCGGTTAACCGATCGACAACCCCATCGCCCCTGCGGTCTGCGCGAAACGCGGAAACGAGGTGTTGACGTTGGCCACGTCGAGAATGCGGATCGGCCCGCTCGCCCGCAACGCGCCCATCGCAAACGACATCGCCACGCGATGATCGCCGTGCGAATCGATCTGCCCCCCGCGCAACTGGCCGCCGCGGATGCGGGCGCCATCGGGCGTCGCGACCGCTTCGATACCCAGCGACACCAGACCGTCGACCATCGTCTGGATGCGATCGGATTCCTTGACGCGCAGTTCTTCCGCACCCGTCACCAGGGTCTCGCCCTCGGCGCAGGCCGCGGCCACGAAGATGGCCGGGAACTCGTCGATCGCGGACGCCACCAGCGCCGGATCCACGGCGATGCCGCTCAGGCCGCGACCGCGCACGCGGATATCGCTGACCGGCTCGCCGCCGAACGTGCGCGGATCGAGTAGCTCGATCTCGGCGCCCATCGCGCGAAGGATGTCGATGACGCCTGTGCGCGTCGGATTGATGCCGACGTCGCGCAGCACGATCTCCGAGCCCGGCACGATCGCGGCTGCGAGCATGAAAAACGCAGCCGACGAAATGTCCGCCGGCACGGGGATCGCGGTGCCGACGAGCTGCTGGCCACCCCGGATGGCGGCGCGCCCGTGACTGGCTTCGAGCTTGACGCCGAATGCCTGCAGCATGCGTTCGGTGTGATCGCGCGAAGCTTCCGGTTCGGTTACCGAGGTCTCGCCCTGTGCGTACAGGCCCGCCAGCAGGATGCAGGATTTCACCTGCGCGCTGGCGACCTTCGAGGCATGCGCGATGCCCTGCAGCTCCGCGACCGGACGGATGCGCAGCGGCGCCTTGCCGTCCTGCGAATCGATGTGCGCGCCCATGCGCGCCAGCGGATCGATGACGCGGCGCATCGGGCGACGCGACAGCGATGCGTCGCCGATCAGCGTCGACGGAAATTTCTGCGCCGCCAGCAGGCCGGACATCAGGCGCATCGAGGTGCCCGAGTTGCCCAGATCCAGGTCGTGCGCCGGCGCGGTGAGCCCGTGCAGGCCCACGCCGTCGACGCGCAGGCTGGTATCGCTCAGCCGCTCGATCGAAACGCCCATCGCCTGGAACGCCTTCATCGTGCACAGGCAATCCTCGCCATCGAGGAAACCGGTGACATCGGTGTGGCCGGTCGCGAGCGACCCGAGCATCACCGAGCGATGCGAAATCGACTTGTCGCCCGGAACGCGCACCTGGCCCGTCGGCTTGCCGCCGGGCGAAACGGTCCAATCGAGGCGTTCGGAAGCGGGTGTCACGGCGTTTCGTCCTTGTTTGAATAACGCTGGTGCAACTGCACCGGCGCGGCGCGCTTGCGCAGCTGGATGTTGAGCATCTCGACGACGATCGAGAACGCCATCGCGAAATAGATGTAGCCCTTGGGCACGTCGTGATCGAAGCCGCCGGCGATCAGCACCGCACCGATCAGGAACAGGAACGAGAGCGCCAGCATCTTGATCGTGGGCCGCTCGGTGACGAAGCGTCCGATCGGCGCGGCGAACAGCATCATCAGGGTCACCGAGGTGATGACGGCCGCGATCATGATCTCGATCTGATCGACCATGCCCACGGCGGTGATGATCGAGTCGAGTGAGAAGACGATGTCGATCAGCATGATCTGCGCGATCACCGCGGCGAAGGTCGGCGCAACCTTGGACGAGGCGTGGCCCTCCTGCCCCTCGAGCAGTTCGTGAATCTCGCCGGTGGCTTTCCACAGTAGGAACAGGCCGCCGATGATCAGGACCAGATCACGCCCCGAGATGCCGTGGCCGAAGACGTCGAACCAGGGCTCCTTGAGCCCGATGATCCAGCTGAGCACGAACAGCAGGCCGATGCGCATCACCATCGCGGCACCCAGGCCCAGGCGTCGAGCCAGGTCGCGCTGATGTGCAGGCAGCTTGTCCACAAGGATGGTGATGAACACGATGTTGTCGATGCCCAGGATCAGTTCGAGCATCGTGAGGGTGAGAAACGCGATCCACGCGTCCGGACTGGCCAGCAATTCCATCATGGGAGAAGGCTCTATTCGATCTGCGAAAGGTGACGCTCGCGGGCGGCTCGGGCGCGCTCGAACCGATCCCGGAGGTCGGCCCAGCGTTCGTCCTTCATCATTGCCAGAAGTTCCTGCAATTCGCCGATCTGCTGCTCGAGCAGCCGCGACACCGGTACGTGATTGGCGCGCACGATGTCGTGCCACATCTCCGGGCTGGAGCTGGCGATGCGGGTGAAGTCGCGAAAACCACCACCGGCATTCGGGAAGATCTCGTCGGCGGTATCCATGCGCGCCAGCATGTCGACGAAGGCGTAGGCGAGTACGTGCGGAAGGTGCGAAGTTGCGGCGAAGATGACGTCGTGGCGCGCCGCATCCATCTCGACCACGCGGCTGCCGAGTGCCTCCCACATCGCGCGCACGGCCTGCAACGCGTCCGGATCCTGCTTCGGATGGGGGGTCAGCACGACACGGCGACCGCGGAACAATTCCGCCTTGGACGCCGCCACCCCACTCTTCTCGGTGCCGGCGATCGGATGACCTGCGACGAAGCGCGGCGGAAGATCACCGAAAACCCGGACGACGTCCGCGAGCACCGAGGACTTCGTGCTGCCGACGTCGGTGACGATGGAGCCGGGGCCCAGGGCGGCCTGCACCGAGCGCAAGGCTTCCGCCGTGTGCAGGACCGGCACCGACAACACGACGACATCGGCACCCCGGGCTGCCTCTTCGGCACTCGCCATCGCGGCGTCGACGACGCCGAGCTCGACGGCGCGCCGTCCCTGCTCCGGGTCCGGGTCGTAGCCGACGAGGGCATCGACCAGCGCCGCCTGGCGTACGGCACGCGCCAGCGAGCCGCCGATCAGGCCCAGCCCGATGACGGCGATCCGTTTCACGACGTTTTCAGGATGTCCTTCACCGCGTCGAGGAAGCGCGTGTTCTCGCGTTCGGTTCCGACCGTGACGCGCAGATATTCCGGCAAGCCGTAGGAACCCATGGGCCGCACGATGATCCCGCGCTCGAGCAGCCCCTGGTGGATAGGCTTCGCGTCGCGACCAAAGCCCACGGTGACGAAGTTGGCCTGCGACGGCAGCACGCGCAGGCCCATCGCCTTGAATTCGCGATCAAGGCGCGCGCGCTGTGCGGTGTTGAGCTCCACCGACTGGCGCACGAAGTCCTGATCGTCCAGCGCCAGTTCGGCGGCCAGCAGTGCCAGCGAGTTGTTGTTGAACGGCTGGCGCACGCGATTGAGCAGGTCGGCGACGGTGGTGTGCGACAGCGCGTAGCCCGCACGCAGGCCCGCGATGCCGTAGATCTTCGAGAACGTGCGCGTGACCACCAGGTTCGGGAAGCGGTCGAGCCAGGGCCTCGCATCGGATCGCAGCGACACGTCCTGGTAGTCCCAGTACGCCTCGTCCAGCGCCACGATCACGTGCGGCGGCACCTGCTCTAGGAAGCCCAGCACCTCGTCCGGCGTGTTCCAGGTCCCGGTCGGATTGTTCGGGTTGGCCAGGAACACCAGGCTTACGTCGGGCCGTTCGCGCAGGGTCCGCGCGAAGGCCGCCATGTCGTGGCCGAACGGCATCGTCGGATGATCGGCTGGGTACGCCGGCACATTCACCTTCTCGGCGTTCTGTGCCTCTGTGGCGATCGGGTACACCGCGAAGGCGTAGTCCGAGAACATCACGGCGCGGCCGGGACCGGCGTAGATGCGCGCCAGGAATTCGAGGATGTCGTTGGACCCGTTGCCGAGCGTCACGCGCTCCGGCTCGATGCCGTGGTACGCGCCGATCTTGCGCTTCAGGCGATAACCGCTGCCGTCCGGATACAGCGCGAGGTTGTCCTTGGCCACCACGGCGGCCAGCGCCTCGCGCGCACGCGGGCTCATGCCCAGCGGGTTTTCGTTCGAGGCGAGCTTGATGACGTCGGCCAGGCCCAGGCGACGCTGCAACTCGTCGATGGGCATGCCGGGGGTATACGCCTCCAGCCCGAGGATTCCGGGCAGGGCGTTGCGGGTCAGGGCGTTGTCTTGGTTCTGCATGGGAGACGTCTGAATGACCGGGATCGATCAGATCACGGCCTTGGGATAGGAACCCAGAATCTTGAAGAACGCGGCGTTGGCACGGACCTGGTCTAGCACCGCGCGCGCTTGCGGATCGCTGGCGTGACCGCCGAAGTCGATGAAGAAGTAGTAATCCGGGACCGGCGAGCCGCGCACCGGACGCGACTCGATGCGCGTCATGTCGATCTGGCTGTCGGCCAGCGGCTTGAGCAGGGTGAACAGCGCGCCCGGCTGATTGCGGTGCGCCGTGGCCACCAGAGAGGTGATGTCGGCACCGGTGGCCGTCGGATCCTGCTTGCCGATGATCAGGAAGCGGGTGGTATTGCCAGGGTCATCCTCGATGTTCGAGGCCAGGATGTTCAGGCCGTAGAGACGCGCGGCCGGCAGGCCGGCGATGGCCGCCCCGCCCTTTTCGGCCGCGATACGCGCCGCTTCTCCGTTGCTCGACACGACCTCGCGTTCGGCCTTGCCCATGCGCGCGTCCAGCCACTTGCGCGTCTGCGCGAAGGACTGCGGATGCGCGTAGACCGTGTCAACAGACGCCAGCGAGGTTTCGCGCGACAGCAGATGGTGATGGACGGGCAGCATCACCTCGCCGCAGATGCGCAGCTTGGTGTGCACCAGCGCATCCAGC